>JAHILE010000031.1 GCA_018897155.1 Nanoarchaeota archaeon
AACTTAACCTCGCCACTTCTGCATAGCTTCCGCTAAATTTCTTCCATTTCATAGTTTGCCACTTGCGGTTACCACCGCAAATTAAGGGGTTTATCCCCGCAGTTTCGTACAAAATCTCCAAGAATTGACCTTATTTCTTCGGAAATATTTGATAAAATCTTGAGTCTGAACTTATTTTTCGGATAAATTACAGTAAGTGTCAAATTGTTCAGGTATTTTTTGAGGAGCTTAACGTTTCTGACTATCGGTTTTGGCGCAAGAAAAAGTGTCAAATTTATCAGAAAATTTGCAAGGAAAATAATGAGCAAATAGCCTATCAGGGCGTATTTGCTCCGGTGCCTGATAGGAGTCAGTTCAGTTCCTTCTTTCATATTCCGTATCAGTTTTTCTGCTTTGTCACGTTCCTTGTAAAGTGTTAGGATTTTTTCGGGCTCTGTGTCAACAGAGCTTTCAAGGATAAAATATCCTTCAAGGCCTGTAAGATATGGATTTTTTATTTCATCAAGAGTTTTCTGTATTTCACCCTTTGCAATTATGTATCCTTCCTTTGAAACGTATTTTGCAAGCTCTTTTCCTTTTTTGACTTTCCGAATCTTTGAGTCGTTTTTGTCAAGTTCTTTCTTGAATTTCTTTATACGCTTACGGATTTGGTCATCTCTGAGTTTTTCAGAAAAGAAGACATAGTTGGTTTCGTTTTCTTCGGCAATTTTTGCGCATTCATAAATTACGCCATTGGCAATGATTTTTTCATGCTTATTTTCATTAAATGATTTGATGTATTTTGCATATGCCAACCGTTTCTTTGCTTTCAATGTTAGATAGCCATAACCCATTTTTCTAATTTTTGCCTTATTTGCTTTTGTATTTGCGCCGCAGTCAAAAATCAGGAGGCTGTTTTTGGCAAGGACTTTGCCAACCGTTTTCAGCATAAATTTCATATGCTTTTTGTCCTGGACATTGCCTTTTTGTATTGTCAATGCAGTTGGAATTCCGTTGATTCCCGTGCTTATGCCGAATGTCAATTGCTTGTTTCCCGGCTTATGGTCTCTTGAATATCCTAACGCTCCAAGCTCTGCATTTTTGCCTTCAAAAGAGCCTGATGAGAAATCCGTAAACTGCTCTTTTGAAACAAGATTATGCTTTTTCAGAAGATTTTGGTAATTTTCAAGAATAAACGGCTCTTTCTTTCCAAGCCTTTCCAGTGTTCTGTTTATTGTCCGCTCTTTTGGATCTTCTGAAAAACCAATGTGCTCAAACATTTCAGAAGGATAAACGGACTTCATTCTATGAATAGAAACACAGGGACCAAGTCGATTATTGATGAGCAATTTGGAGCATTCAGCAAAGTTTTTTGCTTTTCCGGCTACGCCGGAAAATAATGCGTTAAAAACGCAATAATCTTTATCAATCTTTTCGACCAATGCTAAATTCTCTACGGGGAAAATTACATTTTCTTTCATGTTTTTCACAAAAAGTGTTAGAAAATGTAACTTTAATGTTCATGTGGCGAAGTTAGGTATCAATTGAGAACCACGACTGGTTAACTGTTTCGTTGAATGTGATGTTCAGAAGCGGCGTGCGGTTTGCCGTAATTGTCGGCGGCGCGTCCACAGTAATCGAAGGAACTGCGAATGCAAAATACGCAAACAGAAACAGAGCAAAAATGCCAATAAACCATGCGCGTTTTCCAGAATGCGCCTTTGAATTCACAGGTACCAAACACTCCTTTAATTTATATTTGGGGGGGGGCGTTTATATCCTTTCGCGAACTTCTTTCGCTCTAGGCTTTAAAGGTGCTGCCTTTAAACAGATGCCTGCCTTTTTTGCAGTTTCAGCCCAAATCGGCGACGTTCACATCAAACTATGACTCTTAGCCCCTTCAGCATGTCCGTCAGCCATAACATCCTTTGCATTTCACTTCGGCGCGACACTAACGGTTCTGTTGGCGAACGCTATCGTTACCCGCCATCAAAATAGCTTCTCCATATCATTAATGTCGAAAAGCAATACATTCGGCTCCTTGAATTTTTCCTTGAAAGACTTGGCAAAGATAGCGTAATGCTCCTTTCTCACATCCCTTTCCCAGTCGACAAACTTTACCCTTTCCTTTAATTTGGTCAATATTCTTTTTGCGTCCAGTTTATCGTGCCATTTACATTCACAAAATAGGATTTCTTTTTTGCTCTCATTTAAGGCAATGATATCTATCTCATTGTCTTTATGCCACCAGTTGCCTATTTTCTCAATTTTAAACGGAGCAAGATTTTTTCTGTGCTGCGCCAGCAAGAACTCAGCACAAATTGCTTCAAATTTCCGTCCAACATATGTATTAAATTCAGCACCCATAATTTTTTCAATTGCTTCTGCCTTATTTTCCTCTATGTCTTCCTTGTGGGCGTAAATGAATTTAAACCAGAAATCAAAGAAGTTGTCGTTTATCTTGTATCTGGTGTCTCTTGTTTTCTCTTTTCTTAACGTCACTGGGTATATCTTCTCAATCAGATGAAGCGTAATCAACGTATCTATGTACTTTGACACCAGCGTTTTATCCAACTGCGTATGATTGGTTATCTCTCCAAAGGTTGTGTTGCCAAAGCTTATCGATTTCAGTATTGAGAAATAGTTTCTTGGCTCCCTTAGCTCTTCCCTCAGCAAAAATTCCGGTTCGATATAAAGAAAGCTGCCCCTGTTAAAAACCTTTTCTTTCAGGTTTTCAATAAGCTCTTTTTTGTCATCAAACTGCAACAGGTACTGCGGTATGCCATCCAAAACGGAAAAAGCCTTTATCTGGTTCTCAATATCGTACTTTGGAAGGAATTTCCTTGCATCCCCGAACTTAAGCAATTCAACATTCCACTGCCCGGTTCTTCTGCCATATAGCGGGTTTTTATATCCCATCAGGCTTTCCATCATGGAGATTGAGGAGCCGCAAAGTATGAGGAATACTTTGGTCTTTCTTAGATGTTCGTCCCAGATTTTTTGAAATATGGAGTCTATTGCCTTATTTCCTTCCATAAGGTACGAAAATTCGTCTATAACGAGAACAATCCGCTGGTTTCTGCACTTTTCTGCAAACTCCTTGAATAGCTCGACGTAATTCTCGAATTTTACTTTTTCAAACAGCGAGTCTTTCAGGAATTCTGCCATGTTCTTTTGCAGTTCCCTGATGTTTTCGGCTTCCGGCCTTCGGTCTGCTAAAAAATATATGGACTTCTTGTTTTTTATGAACTGCTTTATGATTTCTGTCTTTCCGACGCGCCGCCTTCCATAAAGGATTATGAACTCGGCAGAAGCCGAGCCAAATCGTTCGGATAAAAAGGCAAGCTCTTCGTCCCGGTCTACAAATTGTTGAATCATAAGTATACTAATCGTGTTTCAACTATATAAAGCTTTATTTTCCAATCTTCTTCTTTATTCCTTCTATGCGCTTCTGTATATCGTCCAGTTCTTCATCGGCCTTTGGCTTCTTTCTCTCATTATGATGTTCTGGAAGATTTCGCACAGGTGAATGATAACTCCGTTTCGGCTCTGGTTCAGCACCTTCGCCATGCTCGTTTCGCGGCGCTTTATCCTCCTTTGTCGCCTTTATTTTCGTTGCCGCATAAGCCGCGACAAGCAATATAATTACTGCGACAAGATATACAATGTATGACGGCGAATCCTTCTGTTCCTCAACAGCTGACGCATCCGGTTCTTTCGGCTGTTCGGTAGTGGTGGTCGTTTCCTCTTTAACCGTCTCCTTAGGCGGCTCAGCAGCGGGAGGCGAGGTTTGAGCCGCCTGCGCTTTCTCTCCGACAATCGCAAAATAAGAAAATGCGTTAGTATATGCACGGTAATAATTCACAGTCGCGGTTGAATTGAGCAAATCCGTCTTCAGCTTGTTCCAGCCGTTTTCATAGCGAGCAAGCCAT
>JAHILE010000032.1 GCA_018897155.1 Nanoarchaeota archaeon
CGGATTTTTGGAATCTTTGAGCTAATTTGGAAAATATTTTTTGACGACTCAAGTTATTCGGCCAAAAAAATATTTTTGACTTGATTTTTGGTGATAAAAAGCATCAAAACGTGCCATTATCACGGAAATTTTACTGAGACCCGTTAAATCGTTGTCCAGAAATGAATCTCTTCAGTCGTATTCAAGAGAACCCCGACCTTATTGATTTGCGATGCGTTTACGGCAATTGATTTTTCCAAAGTCGTATTGCCTCCGTCACCAACAAAAACCAATTCATTTGAAATTGTCGCATTGTCGACAAGATAAGCGACATCATAAGTCATGCCGCGATTTTCGTGGTTTTCTATGGTGTAATTAAAAGAAACAATTCCGCCAACCGGTTTTTTTGTATAATTTCCGAAATAGACTGCTGTGAAATCTTCGGAAGGTTTTGGATAGAACAATATAAGCCCTGCAACAATCAATATCCCGATAACAGACGCGATGATAATTGCATTCAAAACGCTATCGTCTTCTGTTTCTTCCATATCAGGTAACTTGTTACCGCGTATTTAAAAAGTTTGTTAAATCAAAGCCTGCCCGAATATCTGCGTAGGCATTCCGGAAATCCTGAATGAAGCAATAGCGGAATTTCGCGGGCCATATATTCGATTTCGCCTAATGGGAAAAAGCCGACTTCATCAAACTTATGCGGCTCGCCATTTCTGACTTTGTCTCTATCAACAAGCACACGATAATCGTGCAATATCCAATGCATTTTTTCTCCATTTTCTTCCCTGCAGGCATACCGACATCCCAAAAATTCAAAAGAAATAATGGGCACGCAATACTCTTCCAAAACTCCGCGGCGTAATGTTTGTTCTATAGTTTCTCCGGGTTCTGCCGCTTCGCCGCCGCAATCCCACTTGCTATTTTCATCCCTGCAATTAGCCCTATAGTTTAATACATAATTTCCTTTGCCATCATTGCAGAAAAGAACGGCAGCCACCTGTATTTGCTCAACACCAAAAACCATAAAGTGAATTCAAAAAAATAATATTTAAAGCCGTCTCTCGCCGCTGCCTTTATAAATCTATCGCGCCAATATAGATAAGTTCCAAACCATTAACCAAATGCATTAGGTTTGGAAGCTTGAAAATCCTTGATTTTCATGATTCCACCGCACACTCAAGAACTGCGGTTCCGCATATGCTGATAATGGTTAATGTATGCGGGCAAAAATCAGCGCAAAAATTCCTTAATGGAAGCTGCGAATTCTGATTTAATACTAGTCAACAAATGATTCCTATGGATCCAAAAAAAGAGGCAAAAAAAGTCGATAAAGGCGCACAGGCGGCCGGAGACAAGGCTATCAAAAAAGAAAAATCCGGAAAGCCGGATGCAAAGCGCGAGGCAAAACAGATTATAAGAATCATGTCCACAGACCTTGACGGCGCGAAGAAAATCAAGACTACTCTATGCAATATCCGAGGAATAAGCTATAATTTTTCACACGCAGTGCTTTACGCCGCAAAAATTGACGGCGAACGCAAGCTCGGCGACCTTGATGAAAAGGACATCGAAACAATCGAAGCAATTGTCAAAGACCCGGTAAAATTCGGAATTCCCGGATGGATGCTCAATCACCAGTTCATGTACAAGACCGGAGAGACAAAACACCTCATGGGCGCTGATTTAATGGTGACTCTAAGAGATGAGATTAACCGGCTCAAGAAAATACGCTCATATAGGGGTGTGCGCCACGAAATGAACCTGCCGGTGCGCGGACAGAGAACAAGAACTGCCGGAAGAAAGGGCGTTAAAATCGGCGTAACAAAAAAGAGAGAAGAGAAATCAAAAACTATCTCAAACGATAAGAAAAAGTAAATAATGGGTAATGATTATGGGCGATCCAAAAAAGATGAAAAAGCACTATGAGAGTCCGAAAAGGCCATGGGAAAAGACGCGATTCGAAAAGGAGCGAAAAATAGTAACGGATTACGGAATCAGGCGCAAAAAAGAAATACGAAGATTTGAAACAATTATCAGAGACTTGAGAAGGCGTACAAGATCACTTATCGCAACAAAGGATGAAAAGGAATCAAAACTAATTATCGAAAAAGTGTTAAAAATGGGCCTTCTTGCAAAGGCAAATCCTGCTCTTGAAGATATTCTGAGTATAGAATTAAACAACATACTTGAGCGAAGGCTTCAAACTTTGGTTGTAAAAAAAGGCTTCGCAAACACAATAAAACAGTCGCGCCAGTTCATAACGCACGGCCACATCACGCTCAACGGCCAGAAAATAATTTCGCCAAACTACATAGTCACCATTGCAGAAGAAGCTGCAATAATGTTCCGCCCGACATCATCGCTAAATTCGACATTCGAGCGCGCAGAAAGGCGCGAAGAGCGGGAAGTCCGCGAAGCGCAGGAAAAAAAGGCGCGGGAAATCGTTGATAAAAAAGAAGTGCAATTAGAAGAAATAGCTGATGAGGAAGAGATAAAGGAAGTTAAAAGCGAAACAGTATGAGATGATATTTATCTTGAAAATTCTTACAAATTTTCAAGCTTTCGAATCCAATAAATATGAAGAATGATTCAAAATTGAGATGATTCAAAATGGCAGAAATTCAAACAGAAAAAGCGGCAGAACCGGAAGCACAAGCTCCAAAAGAGGCTCCAAAGCCGGAAATAAAAGTTCAAAAAATCGAGCCGGCAAGCCCTCCGGCGAAACTGAAAAAGCTTTCAAAATGGGGTGTTGCAAATATATACAGCAGCGGCAATAATACCATTATCCATATTACCGATATGAGCGGAGCTGAAACAATCGCAAGAGTCAGCGCAGGAATGATGACTGATAAAGGCAGATTGAAAGGCACTGCATACCCGGCAATGCAGGCCGGAAGAAAAGCTGCTGAAGAGGCGCGAGAAAAAGGCCTTTATGGCGTTCATGTTAAAGTAAGAGCTCCTGGCGGGCACAACACAAAGACTCCGGGCCAGGGAGCGCAGCCTTCAATTCGGGCACTTATCCAGGGCGGAATGAGAATCGGTAAAATAGAAGATATCACTCCGATTCCGCACGACACAACAAGAAAACCTGGCGGGCGGCGCGGCAGAAGAGTATAATGAGTTTTGGTGGTTTATTGAAAATCAAATTGCTTGAAAAGGGCGATAAGTCGATAAGATTCGAGATAAAGGACACGACACCGGCGTTTGTAAACGCACTTAGAAGATCAATCAGCAATGTCAAAATAATGGCCGTTGACTATGTTGAGGTAAAAAAGAATACATCCACAATGTACAATGAAACAATTGCGCACCGCCTTGGATTGATTCCGCTTACTTTCGAGCCAGGATCATATGTTGAAACCAAAAACTGCAAATGCGAGGGCGTCGGGTGCGATAAATGCAGTGTAAAACTTGCGCTTAAAGTAATCGGTCCGGCAAACGTTTATGCTTCAAACATTGCATCAACTGATGAAACAGTGAAGCCTGCAGATAAAAACATACTAATAACAAAGCTTATCGAAGACCAGGAAATCGACTTCGAAGCAACTGTTAAGCTTGGAAACGCTAAACAACATGCAAGATGGCAGGCAGCAATAGCAGGATACCAATACTTTCCAAAAGTCAAGATGAACGACGGCTGCGATTTGTGCGGCGTCTGCATAAAAAAATGCCAGAAAAAACTGCTTGAAGAAGTAAAGGGCGGGAAAAAAGTAGAGCTTAATGAACCCTACAAATGCGATCTCTGCAACAACTGCGCAAAATCATGCCCGAAAAGCGTACTCGCGATTGAAGGCGACCCAACGAAAATAATCATGACCGTTGAAAGCGTTTCAGGATTATCCCCTAAAGAAATAATTACTCAAGCCGCAGAAAATTTGAAAGAGCAACTGGGCGAATTAAGGGAAAAGCTTAAAGATTAAGATCATAATCTTGCAGGGGTACCCAAGCTGGTCAAAGGGGCAGGACTCAGATTACTCATATAATAATCTGGTGCTAAACTTAAGGTCATAAAACCTCTTCGCAAAAAGCAGGTTTTAAGCTTTCAAGGCTAACGCTTTGAAAATATCGCTATATGTAATGAGCGATCCTGTAGGCGAAGGCCTTTCGTGGGTTCAAATTCAGTTTAATGTTTTCATTGGCTGAGGGATATCCCATCCCCTGCATTGATATTTCAAAATAGTAACTAGATGATATTTATGAAACCAACAGGGCCTACAAATCCGATTACGCGCAAATTGATTGTTGCGCTAGAAAAGCAGTCCAAGAAAGAGAAATCAGCAATATGGGCTGACGTAGCGGACAGAATCGGAAAATCAACGCGCAGAATCCCTGCAGTAAATCTTGAAAAGCTTCAGAAATACTGCGAAAAAGGCGACACAGTAGTTATTCCTGGAAAGCTCCTTGCACAGGGCGCGCTTACAAAAGCAATAACAATCGGCGCTTTCAAGGCATCCGCAGCAGGAAAGAAAAAGGTTGAAGCAGCAGGCGGAAAGGTCATGACAATAACAGAGCTGATGAAAAGAAATACAAAAGGAAGTAATATAAGGATTATGGGTTAATCTTTATAATGGCACATCGCAGGCAATACCTAATGTATGTGGATGCAGTCTCGCGGGAGATAATTAAAGGCAAAAGATGGACAACGGAACTTGCGGCTATGCTTTCGCGCAGGTTCGGAATACGGAAAAAAACAGCATATAAAATCCTACGCAGCATATATGCAGAAAACATCAGCGAAATCGAGCGGCGCCGCATCGGAAAAAACGGAATGAAGGTCAGCCCGCTCACACTTGTCTGGCGCGGAAAAACAGATCTAATGAAAAAATACCTCAACGGACAGACAACAGTAAAGATGTTCACAAGACAATAAATTATAAAAATAAACAAAGGAAGGAAAATATATGATAATTGATGCAACAGATACTATCTTAGGAAGAATGGCTTCCATTGTAGCGAAAAAAGCGCTGCAGGGCGAAGAAATCACAATAATAAACGCAGAAAAGGCTGTGATTTCAGGATCCCATGAAAGCGTTTTCATGAAGTACAAGTTCAAAAATGATGTCGGAGACCAGATAAAAGGGCCTTTTATGTCAAGAATGTCGGACAGGCTCGTACGGCGCGTAATCAGAGGCATGCTGCCGTGGCATTCATCGCGCGGAAGAGCAGCGTTCAAAAAAATTCATGTTTTCATCGGCAACCCGGAAAACGTAAAAGGCGCCGAAAAGCTGAAAGAAATCTCAAGTTCAGCATTAAAAAATCTCAGGTACGTACATATTGAAGAGATAAGCAAGCATCTTGGTGCATAATTATGAAGACTGTAAATACTGTCGGAAAACGAAAAACAGCAATCGCGCGCGCAACATTGAGAGATGGGAAAGGAAAAGTCACAATCAATGGCGCGCCTCTTAAATTTTACGCTCCTGAAATCGCAAGGCTTAAAATCGAGGAAGCAATAATACTTTCGGCGCCGCTTTCACAGAAAATCGATATTGCTGTTGAAGTCGTGGGCGGCGGAGTTTTCGGCCAGGCCGACGCCGCAAGGCAGGCAATAGCAAGAGGGCTAGTCCAGTTTTCCGAAAGCGCGGAGCTGAAACAGAAATACCTTGCTTACGACAGGAATTTGCTTATTTACGATTCAAGGCGCACCGAGGTCCGAAAACCTTCAAGATCGAGCCAGGGCGCGCGCAGAACAAGGCAGTTGAGCAAGAGATAAACTGCTCTTCATAGTAATGACTGAGTTGTTGTATTTAAAAGATGCATATCTTAGCGAAGTATGGGTAAATGTCCTCGCTATAGAGGGGAAGAAAGTATTGACCGAAAAAACAATATTTTCTCCAAAAACGCATGAGCAGATTGGCGATATCGGCCTTTTTGACGGCATACCTCTTTTGGGCGTGCTGAAACAAGGCGAAGAAATATGGCACATGCTTGATAGAAAGCCCAGATTAAATATCGGCGAACAAGCCCTGCTTAAGCTAAACTGGAAAAAGAGATACCAAACACTTCGGCTTCACACAGCGCTTCATATGCTTGCACAGATATTCAAGCGCGAATTCAAAAAATACGCGGACATACTAACTATTGATGAAACTGGCGCACATCTGGAATTCAATGAAGAAATAGATGTAATGACGATAAATAAGGTACTTATGCTCGCAAATGAAATGATACTCAAAGGCTCTGAACTCGAGCCTTTTATCGACGAGCTCACAGGAAAAAAAGCGATAAATATCGGTTATCTTCCGAAATTCGAATGCGACGGGCTTTTTGTCAAAGACATAAAAGAGATTGGCGCAATATCGTTTTCAGGTGAGGATTTCAAATCAGGAAAATTTATAATAACTATAAACGTTGAATCAGTAAAATAATATAATGGTGTCCATATGTTAATACCTATACGATGCATGTCTTGCGGAAAAGTTGTGGCTGACAAATGGGAAGCTTACAATAAAGAAGTCGCTTCAGGCAAAGCGCCGAAAAAAGCCCTTGACGAACTTGAAATAAAAAGATACTGCTGCAGGTCTTTGTTTTTGACACAGGTTGACATGATTGACAACATAACGCTTTTCAAGTCAAGGACAATCCCTACAAAAGAAGATATAAATATAGAAAACATAATAGGCAAACACCTTGAGCATGTTGAAAACAGCGCGAATCCTTATAAGAAAGAAGAATAAATAATCGCAGTGTTCTTAATTTTTTAAATAAGCCAATATCTGATTCTGCACTGCTCCCATAGTCTAGTCCGGTCAAGGACACTGGCCTTTCAAGCCGGTAACAGGGGTTC
Organism: Nanoarchaeota archaeon; assembly: GCA_018897155.1. Taxonomy (NCBI): domain Archaea; kingdom Nanobdellati; phylum Nanobdellota; species Nanobdellota archaeon. Next base: position 6,779 of record JAHILE010000032.1, read on the forward strand.
GAATCCCCTTGGGAGCACTTGATATTACTTCTAATCTCTACAGTCCTATAAAAGGGATGAAAATGTAGGGGTTAAGTATGGATGCAGATATAAGAGAGCAATTATTTGATTTAAATAAACAGATTGCGCAAACAGAAAACACCATTAAAAAATCTTGCATGCTTGGATCAAATAAACAAATATTAGAAGGGTTTGAAAAATTCTTATACTCTCGAGGCCTGAGTATCCTTCGAATCGTAAAGTATCTTAGAACGAGCAAGACCATAGCAGAAATATATGATAAACCATTCTCAGAATATACGAAAAATGATTGCGATACTGTTATGATGCGTTTGCGGCAGTCACCGAAGAAATACAAACCAAACACGATAAACGACTTTATTGGTGGGCTTCGGATGCTGTTTAAGTATATTGACGGCGCAGACGGAAAGGCTCAAAGCCCGAGAACTGCGCATTTAATAAAAAAGGCAACACAAAACAAACTTCGGAAAGAAGACCTCATAAGCGAATCGGAACTTTTAAAAATTATCTCTGCCATGCCGAGCAAACAATATCAATGTATTATTTCTTTGTTATATGAAAGCGGAGCGCGACCATCAGAAATAAGAGCGATACAACAAAAAGACATTTCTCAAATAGAGAACGGGTATAAACTAAACATTTCTGGCAAAACAGGGCAAAGAACTATATTCTCGGTATCATCCGCGCCACTTTTGCGCGAAATAATCAACAACAACCCATATAAAGAGGCTCAAACGCCGTTATTCTATGCGCTTGAGGATGGAAAGCCGCGCTTTTGCCAACACAAAGCATGGGAAAGCATGTTCGGGAAAGTCACGTTTAAAGTGCTTGGTAGAAAACTTAATTTATATCGATTGAGGCATAGCAGAGCAACAACACTTATCGAGCGCGGTTTTAATACATCCATCGTTAAATCAGTTCTCGGACATTCGCGCGGAAGCAACACTTTAGAAAAAACCTATTTGCATCTTAATGACGGGGATTTATTAGATGCGTATTGCACCGCAGCAGGACATGAAAACAAAGAGAAAAAACCTATAAAAAATATATTTCAGGCCAAAGTATGCCGATGCGGCAATACCATGAGCGCGCATCAAATACTCTGCGAAAAATGCGGAACGCCGGATAAGAACGCAGAACTCTTTAAAAACGAAAAAAACGAACTCTATGAGCGCATGCTTGCGGCATTTCTTGCAATAAAGGAAACGCCCGGACTTGCAGCCGATATTGAAAAGAGATTGACGGCGCAGAAGAAGTGAGCTTTATTCTTTAAAATATTTCCAATCTTTAGGATGGTTAATTATTGACTGGGATATTTTTGAAAAATAAGCGGATAATTTAAAGGCGAACATGGAATCGAACAGAAGAAATATGTGCGAAGTCCAGTTGCGTAATAAGTTGGCTTCTATGCTTTCTTGTTTTTCAGTAATCCCCAGGCGTTTAGCCTTTACTATTTCATCCAATATAGTGCTTGACGTAAGAATGAAAATCATGGGTGTGAGTGGGTTTGCTCGAACATTATCAACCGAGCCATTAAAAAATTCATATAACACATCGAGACTAAGGAGCTCCTCGCGAACCCATGTTTTATTTAGAAGCTCGATAAACTCATTTGAACGTAATGTTTCGAGAGTATTGCTTTTTTGTTTTTTTGAGTCATACGCTGGAAAAAAGACATCCACTAATTGCGGCAATCCCTCAAATTTAGACGAATAATTATTGCCGTCTGCCTCAAGAAGTCCATTATCAATTAGTGCCTTTATTGTTTTTTGTGCGGACTCCCGATGCAAAGGCCTTCCAGAAAGCGATGATGATGTGTACCATTTGCGTGTAATTTCTAATTTATTGCGCGGTTTATCGATACACGATAACCAAATCAGGCCAATATACCCGTCTTTCTTTAATGGTGTTAATGGTGTGTAAGTCATAGGTATGTAATACACACACGCCTTTATATACTTATGCGTTCTATATATGTGTATGTATTGCACAACAAGAAAAAACATAGGCATTTCACGAGAAGCGTTTGACCTTTTAAACAAAAGGAAACATCCCGGACAATCTTATTCAGGTTTAATCATTGAATTTTTTGGTGAATCTCATGATGCAAAAAAATAATCAAGCTGATAATTCAGCAAAGGAAAAATCCGATGCTATTAGAGAAGTAAGCGAATTGCTCCAACGCTTCGGATACTGAAAAAGAAGAAAGCGAGCGCATGGGCGCGCTCGAGGTGTTAGTTATGGGAACTTTGTTAAAAGTAAATGTGCAAGAGCCTATTAATAGGTTCGTTCAAGTAGAGCCGTATTCAGAGAGCTTTCAAGAGCGATTTATTCAACGCCGCAATTTTGATGTTAAGCATCGTATTCTCAATTTTCTCAAAAAGTCCGGCAACGGCAAGCACACAGTAACACACGGCACGTTCAGAAAGCTAATATCCCCAACCTACTACAAAACCGAGAGCAGGCAGGTCATAAAACTATTAGAAACAGAGGGGTTTTTGCGAGACAGCGGCGTATATATTTATATTTTAAATTCTGAGGTTGATGAAAAATGACAGAAAAAGAAATACGAAAAGCATTAGACGTTTTGTTTGAAGCTGGCGATGTTGTTGAACTTCGCGTAATAACAAAAGGAGGATATGGCAAAATCGATTCGGGGTTTTTTGATGACTTTGACAAGCTTGCTAAATGCGCGGCAAAATATGAAAAAATCGCAGAAGGTGTTTATGTTACGCTTAATCCCGTTATTCCTGCGCTTCTGGCACGCGCATATAATCGTGTTCAGACTGGCGCGAAGCTAACAACATCAAAAGAGCACATTCTAAAAAGAAGATGGATTCCGATAGACATAGATGCAGACCGCCCGACTGGAATTTCAAGCAGCAACGAAGAACATGAGCTTGCGATAAAGAAAGCATACGAAATCAGAGACGGCTTAAAAGCGATGGGAATGCCCGAAGGTGTCGTTGCAGATAGCGGAAACGGCGCGCATGTTCTGATTAGAATTGACTTGCAAAACACGCCGCAAGCCGAAACGAAAATCGCAAATATCCAAAAAATGATAAAAGACAAATTCGATAACACTAATGGGCTAAAACTGGATATGTTCGCCGATGCAAACCGAATATGGAAGCTTTACGGAACGTGGGCTTGTAAAGGCGATTCAATCCCTGCAAGACCGCATAGGATTTCTAAGCTATTGAGCGTTCCTGAAAACGTTAAAGGTGGTTCTGAATGAGTGATTGTGAATTTTTAACTGAAGAAATGATGAACAAGCTTGCGCCTCCGATGGCGCAAGCTCCTGTCGCACCAGAACAAAAAAACACAACCAAAAGAAACGGAAAGTTACCGACACCAACAGAACTTATGGCGCGCCATCCTGATAAATTAGTAAGAGCGAAAGAAGACGTTACAACTGATGAAATTAAAGATAATTGGCGAAGAACTGCTTTAAAATTCTGTCCTTTCAATCCAGAGCAGCATACAAAAGGTTCTGTTAATATTTTTGAAAATATAGAAACGGGTGAAGGAGGCTTTAAATGTTTTCACGCTTCGGATAAGGATAAAACATATATTGACATTGTGAAGCTTATTGAACATAAAACACGTGATATGGAAAAACTCGTAAATGATGAAGAAAACGCACCCATCCGAAACAAAGCACTTGAGATTTTAGAAAAAGGCGAGCCGGTTGAATACTTATTAAGCGCGGCGCAGAAGTTTCATATTGGCGATACAAATTTACTAAAAGGGCTTCTTTGTTCGGTTGCTTCTCAAAGCATCCTCAATTCAAAGGGTATACAGCCGAAGCTTTCAGGCCGTTCTGGAGCTGGGAAAACGCATGCGTGCCAAACCATTATCTATTTAATGCCGCTTGAGAATTACCTCGAATCTTCGCTGTCGGCAAAGGCTTTATTTTATCTCGGAATTGCACCCGGAACAACTATTTTCTCTGACGATGTGGATTTTTCCGAAGGTTTAGAAGGGGTAATAAAGCGCAGCACAACTAATTTTCAGCGCGAAACAATACATAGCACAGTCGATAAACAAGGCAAACCGAGTAAATTGGTTATTCCGGCGCGTATAAATTGGTGGCTTACTTCGGTTGATGACGAACAATCAGGACAACTGATAAACAGAGAATTCACATTTGATATTGACGAATCGAAAGAACAAGATGAAGCAGTTTGCGCAAAACAAATTCAAGATGCGGCTTTCGGGCATCCCGAATTTTATGAATCTGAGGATGTTTTGGTTTGCCGGGAAATTATCCGAGAAATTCATGCTCAAAATATGATGGTGAGAATACCTTACGCGGTTGATTTTCTTTGGTCGGACAAATCAAATAGGCGAAATTTTCCCATGTTCGTTGATATGATTCGAGCCTTTACAGTTCTGCGATCCAAACAGCGCAAAGTCGATGATACGGGTTGCCTCATAGCAAATTTAGCCGATTTTGATGATGCGCGCGCTCTTTATTGCAGCCGGGCAGAAAACCAATCTCTTAAACTCAATCAGCGCGAAATCAATATCTGTAATATGCTTTCGGCAGGTGATATGGATGCAAAGGAACTTCAAGAAAAAATGAATATGTCACAAAGTTATCTACATAAATTGATTCACGGCCGGAATGACCGGAAGGAAACCGGATTATTGCATAAAGTTCGTGGGCTTCATGCAGAACTCGAAAATACGGGTGATGAAGTTTCAAGACGAACCAGATGGGTTTATTCTCTCAAAGGTTTTAAAAAATGGGATGTTTTTAACTCGGTTGTAACTTTGCCGGATGAATCCCGAATTAAATGGGAAAAAGAATTATCCCTCTGTAAAAGTGGGGAAAAGTGGGAATATGGGCATAGTTCTTCTTCTGATAGCGAAAATCTTGGGCATAGATATGGGAATAAATCGGGCATAGAACCGATTGATAGCGAAAATCTTGGGCATACGAACGAAAATATTTCAGATGAAGAACCTTTAAAAGAAAACGACCTATGCCCAAAAATCCTTACTATGCCCGACCTATGCCCAAATAATATCAATAACAGTAAAGGAAGTATTCCCAATTTCCCCGAAAAAGAGAAACATATAGGTGATTAAAAATATGCAAAAAATCTTTGTTTCAGTTTTTAAGGGATGGCCTGAGCGCGTCTATTCGCCGGAAGATATGCGGTTTTATCCGCTTGTTGCATGCTCAAAGATAGCCTTGCCGCCGAAAATGGCAGAAATTTTAATAAATTCCGGTTTTGCCGAAGCGGTGCATCTTGCCGATAACGCTTCAAAAGTGCCGATAGAGGCTTAATTTCAAAGGTGTTTCAAATGCAAAAACTTCAAAAATGTTCTCAATGCCGGAAACATTCGGGCGTTATGTTCGAAATGTTGAGGCCTGAAAAAAGGATATTTTGCGAGGATTGCTTTAGAAAGCAGCACTCGCAACAATACCGCGAAATGAATCGCGCCGCTTAGAGATGTGATTTTTATGACAAAAAAACAGAAAAACAGAAAAAATAATATGTCGAACGCCTATAAAGAGCGCGGCTTGGAATTGAAAGCCGAGATGATACGATGAAGAAACTTGAAAAAAAGAAAAAAGAAGATTTTGAAATTGATTCTTCCGATGAAGAACCCGAATCAAGAGCCTTTAAAACCGATGTTTATGAAATTCCGACAGCAACCGATTTCTATTTGTCGAGCATCCCGAAGAAAGCCGCATGTAGCCTAAAGTTTCAAATAGGCCGGATGCACATCAAAAAAACTATTTTCGAGCTTGAAACTGCTTTGAGCGAGCAGCGGCGCGTAGAAGGATTATTTGCAAAATTCAGAAAGTCCGGCTTGCATCGTTGCGAACTTGGTTAATTTTTACAGACATTAAAAAAGGCTTATAGCACACCATAAATAAGGCGTTAATCCCTACTGCAAACAAACGCCAAACCTTACAAATGGTGACTATTCATGCTTGAGCCCACATTAAAACGCCAAACATACGAAAAACGCACTTTCTACGAACTCAGAAATGCAATACAGGCGCAACTAAAAACGCGCCCTATGACATGCCATGAATTGACGAAAGGCATACCTAAGGCGCGGCATCAAACAATTAAAGAGCATCTTTTGCACTTGCAGGCGCTCGGCGTTCTAAATTCTTTCATGCTTGAAGGTAAGAATTATTATCGATTGACGAGATGATTTTATGACAAACATAGACGAAAAAACAGAATTGGAAAACGCGAGACTGCTAAAAAGCGAGATAACCAATGAGGTTAATCGCTGGCTTAATCCCGAAACATATCTTGAGGGAACTTTGCCGACAACATACCACACTTCAGAAGTCGACAGATGCCGCTTAGAATTTGTCATGCGATTGCATTACATCTTAAGTATGTCGAAAGAATCAAACTTTAAAGAACTGATAAAAAGGCAGACAGGAAACCTTAAATCTCAAAATAGGATTAGTGAACAAACTGCAAAGTGGCTCAAAAAGATGTACAACCCTAATGAAGTCGGAAAAGACAGAACTTATTTATGTCTTGGCTCGGCGTGTGGTCATTCAGCGAGTGCGGTGATGCGCGCCCTGCAATTAACAGATGACGAGATGAGACGATTCGAGGCGCGAGAACGTGCGAGGGATGACATCAGACACCATAGAACACCCAAGCCCGAAGATATATGCGCGTGAGTGCAGAACGTAGAAACGTTTATTTTTCAAGTTTTTGCCCACAATATATAATATCGAAATAGTCCGAAACTCCGAAAAAGAAGTATAGAGAGAGAAAATGTATAAATGTTTTTTGCCGATACATCACGGCCATATATGTAATAGATTAATTGAATTTAGAAAATAAGAGATTGTTTCAAACCAACGCGCCATATATACAGATTCAAAGGTGTTTATGTGACAAAGACGAGAACTTTATTGTTGAAGAGGCTATTTGTAGTAGGTTATCTTATCTTTGCAGTCCTATTGGGTGTTATCGCCTATAGATTGGTGTTTGTTTGATTGGATGGTAGCCTATGGTTTCCAAACGCAAGCTAAAAGAGATGCTGATGATTGCTCGGCGCATGGGCAACACGCGAGAGATGCGCCGGATAGAAAAGCTTTCAATATATGCGAGCGAGGATTGTTCGGATGATGATGTGTTTCTTCGTCAGTCCATTATGGATGATTCTTTTATTCATCGAGAACATATTGAAAAGAAAAAGACGAAACGATTAAGAAAGCTAAATCCCAACATATCTTTTGTCACTCAAAAAACTGCTATTTAGTGAAAAGAGAATAAAAGAAAATCGCTATACTGCGACCATACATAAAAAGTATATAAATCTGCGAATTCTTAATAAATGTAGAGAGATTAGAACATATCAAGACTTCTCCTTGGGAGCATATTTTAAGGAATTACAATCCCTGTCGAACACTACATAATTCAAAAGTATTTAAACATTTTTAATGTTCTCGGTTTTTTCGTTGTTTTTTATTGAAGTGAAAGGATATATTTTAAGAACAAATAGAGTTGCTCTCATTTGAGCCAAAACATCCCGCAAAAAAGCGAAAAATCGCCAAAAAGAACGTATTTATATATTTAATCACATAATAGTAGTATCTGATGATTTATGAAGAACTATTCAATCAAGCAACATACTCTTTCTGTATTTGATGCATAAAACCATATAATAACGGATTTTGTAGACACAATGGCTTGCATGATTCAGTTCCATGTGAATTGTTTAACTGTTATGCTCATGGCTTTTACCCAACCGCAGCAAGCTGCGGGGTAGCAGTATTATAAAATATGTTCCCGTTCCACCAATCCCTTAATCCTCTTCGCTTTTTCCTCGCCGATGCCTTCAACTTTCTGCAAGCTTTCTTCGCTCGCATTGACAATACGCTTGATTGTCCTAAATCTAGAAAGAAGCCGCTTTGCAAGCGCAATATTTATTGAAGGAAATCCCGAAATAATGACTTCCTGCTCCTCATTTTCTGACATCGCATGCTTGACGCCTTTGTGCTGGACACTGCGGTCTAAATTGAGCTGCTCGCGCTTTGCAAGCCCTGCAATCACTTCAGCAGTTTCCTGTATTGACTTTGTCCAGATTATCGGAATGCGAAAATCAATTGTGATTGAATTAAGCGCTCCCTTAATCGCATTCTGATGAATATTTCTTGTGCTGTAAAGATTCTCGCCCTCAATCACAAGCACAGGCCTTGAGAAATTCGCCGAAAGCTCCTTGAGTTGCGTAAAAAGCCTGCCGTCAATTATTGACTCAAGAAAATCAGGAACTGTCTTTCGCTCGATACAGACTCTATCAGAAATCAAAAAATCTCCGACTTCAAGCTGCTTGGTCACGATTTCAACGTCCATATCAACAAGCTCTTTCAATAATTTTGTTTCGCGGATATCTGTAAAAATGATCGCTTTATCTTCTTTTTTCGGCGTGGATAATGCGTTTGGCAGCAATAAATTAGAAGTTACTGCCGCACCTGCAAAAGCGCCAAGCGACATCTGCCCCCCAGCTTGTTCGTCATCAGAAATCTCAATCCCTTCGCTTTTTTCTGCAACGCCCTTATCATTCTTTACATCAATTCCGCCCGCCTCTTTCATTCCCGCAAGGACTGAGCGCATTTTCTTCTCTCTGCTTTTTGCCACCCAGGTATAAGCTTGATCCATAGTGCCTTTTGCTATTAAAACGTAAACCTCGCCAGCCTTCATCCTGCCGGTTCTTCCGCGGCGCTGGATATTCCTTATTTCTGAAGGCACTGCTTCGTAGAAAACAATCAAATCAACCTGCGGAATGTCCAAGCCCTCCTCCCCAATTGAGGTAGATACAAGCGTGTTATACATCCCATCTCTGAAGTTCTGCAAAGTCTCGAGCTGTTTTTTCTGTGTATTGCCGTTTCTCTGACCGATGAATTTCACGGGCTTTATCTTATCAGATGCGATTTTGTCGATTATCTTTTCAACAGTGCTCACATACTGGGAAAATATTATAGCTTTTTTGTCAGGAGAATTCGCAAGCTTTTCTTCAATAAGCTCTTTCAGCGCCTCAAGCTTTGGATGCTCAAGATTCTGGTCTTTGGCCCAGTCAAGAATCTGCATTGCAGTTTTAAAATCATCGTCAGCAAGAATCGATTGGACTGATTTTGTTTTTGTATCTGCGCGAATTTTAGCCACATACTCGCGAAGCTGGCCAAGCCCCTGCGTCTGCAGAAGCTCGATGCAGTAGTTGAGTTTTATTGCGGCGGAGCATGCTGAAATCGCCTGATAAAGAACAGGATCATGCGTCTCCTGAGCTTTGCGCATTATTTCGCCCTGCGCCGCAAGAAGGATTCCTTTCCCGGGCCGCTTGCCATAAACAAGGTGTAGTTTTCGAAGATGCTCAATGCGCTTTTCAAACGCCGCCTCAAGCCGGTTTTTTATTCTTGCAAAATCCTCGGGCAAATCAATCTCAAGCTTGTTAATCTTGATTTCATGGACATACTGTGAAACATCCCGGTCTGTTTCTGTACGCACCTCAACATTCTCAATAAAAAGATTTCCGCAGATGCTGCCGATTTTTTCCGCATTGCCTCCGGGCGATGCAGTAAGTCCGAGAATCAGCGGGTTTTTTGCGCGCTCAGTATATTTTCTTGCAATGAATGTGTATGCGTAGTCGCCGATGGTTCTGTGGGCTTCATCAAATACTATCAGGGAGAAATCATTCAAGTCAACAGCATCGGTAATTATGTCGTTCTGGACCACTTGCGGCGTTGCAAAAATCACTGGTGCAGATGTCCAAAGTGTTTTGCGCTCATCTGGCGAGTGTGCGCCAGTAATAACCTGGAATCCGCTTGCGATAAGGACTTTTTCAAAGCTTGTCCTATGCTGGTCAACAAGCGGCTTTGTCGGTGCAAGGATTAAGACGCGCGAGTCCTGAAAAGCCTGCAGCCGCATTGCCGCAACTCCAATCGCAATCATTGTTTTCCCTATTCCTGTCGGAAGCACAACAAGGGAGTTTTTGCGCGACGCCGAGGCTATTATTGTCTCCTGAAAGAGCCTGCGCTCTGCGACATTTTCTTTTATGAGGGGATGAGTAAGAAAATCAGACATATAATCTAAAATATAGATTAAGGTTTATATTGTGGATGGCTTGAGATTGCCGATAGATGCGCGCAGAATCAACTATAAATCCCTTCTCGCACAAAAATAATACATGGCACTGCCAGCATTACAAAAGCCGAGAAGGACCCGCGGCGTTTTCAGCCAGACTGAAAAGCTTCGAGTGGAGCGCGAGCGTAACGAGATGAAAACGTCGGACGCGGCTCCGGCGCAGGAGAAAGAAAAAACGCAAAATTCTGAACCGCGCGCGCACCCAGCAGTATTTATTCTGGCGGTGATTTCTGCACTCGTGCTCCTGTACCCGTTCATTGTACCCCTTATGCTTGCAATAATAACTTCATATGTCCTTCGCCCGATAGTAAAGCGCCTTGAAATACACACTCGCTCGTATCACCTTGCTCTCGTCCTGCTTCTAGCAATTATTGCAGTTCCTATTGCAGCATCTATTTCATACATTTTTACAAATTCCTCACTTTTTTTCAGAGACATTTCCGGAATCGGCAATATTATAAAGACATCAATTTTTGAGGTTTCTGACGCAATTGCAGCAACAGGTCTTGGAACATACGCAAACTATTTTCTCAGCGCGCAGAATATAACAGAAAAAATAACGCAGCTTGCAATAAATCTTGCCAATGAATTCATAAAAAATACTCCGATGTATTTGCTTGACTTTGTAATTTACATTTATGCATCTTATCACTTTATGCTGAGCGGGCCAAAAATAGTGCGATTCATAAAGGAATATGCTTCAACACTATCATCTGAGGATGAGCATTTTATTTCAAGCATAATGCGCGGGTTAAAAAGAAGCTTTGATGTGCTTTTCCTTTCATATATCACAATGTCGATAATAATGGCTGTTGTCTCTTTCATAGGCTACTCTATTTTCGGCGTTCCGCATGCATTTATTCTTGCGCTGCTAACGGGCCTATTTGGATTCTTACCCATTCTTGGTGTGTGGATGGTCTACGTTCCGATTGCTGCATACATGTATTATTATCTGGGCAATTCATTGGCCGCGGCGGGCGTGCTGATTTTCGGCATATCGATGCTTACAATATTCGTTCCCATTATCCTTCAGCCGTATCTTGGGGCGAAAAAATCAGGAGTGAGCGCACTCACAATACTGCTTGGATTCTTCTCAGGGCCATTGATTTTCGGCGCAAAGGGCCTCTTGCTCGGCCCGATACTATTCGTAATGATTGAAACCCTCATAGTCGAATATATGCGATACCGGATTGAAAATGCGAAAACAAGCAAAAAGTAGCCGCACAAACCCCCAAACTAAAGAATATAAGCTTTTTTTGCGCATAACACAATATCTAGACAAATGGTGACTTAAAAATGAAAATCATCTCATTCAGCTTCGCTACATTCGAAGCTTTTCATTTTTAGATAATATGGTGATAAAAAATGAAAATTCTCATAACTGATTTGGAAAACGTCCTGACGAACGATGCTGGCCTTGAAAGCGATGCTATGGATTTTCTTTCAGGCGCACATGAGAAATTCTTCATCGTGCTTCTCACAAACCTGCCTGCAAAAAATACACAAGAACGCGTAAAATCCCTCGGGATAACAGGAGTTATAGATTTTGTAATATCTGCGGCAGATTATGAAATGGCAAAACCGGATTCAAGAATGATAAATGTTCTTCTTGCAATACTTAACGCCGAAACCAAGAAATTCGGAAAAAACGACATGATTCTTATAGGTGACAAGCCCGACCGCGACATAAAGCTCGCAAACAATGCGGGCGTCCAATCCATACGCGTAAGGCGTGGAAAACATGCAGCACAAGAGCCGGAATATGCTGATGAAATCGCCAAAGTTGAGGTAAAAAGCCTTGCGGATCTCATACCTATTCTTGGAATAACTATTAAAAAAGAAGAACCGATGGGCGAAAAAAAGGCGCGAAAAAAACCGCAACACAAAAAGAGCGTAAAATAAAGAAATTGCCACGGCAATTTCTATCTTTTTCAGTCTCGAACTGAAAAATATGCAATTATTCGTCGCAAGGTCATGAAACTTTTGGGCTGGATTGTGTGAGTTTCAAGCCATTTTCAGCTTGCTGAAAAGCTTCGAGCACAAGCGAGATGATTTCAAGGTTTGCTCCGCGAGAAAGCGCGGAGCCGCACCATTGAAAGTATAAATACCTAATGGAACAATAGTACTTATGGGATTTCTTGAATCTCTTTTTGGGGATAAAAAACAAAAAGAAATTAATATGCTCAAAGTAACTGTTGAAGGAATACGAGCTCAATTTCTTAAGAGTGCCCTTGAATCTAAAAACGACATAAACCAGATAATAAATGTTCTTGCAGATCTTGACCAGGAAATTAAAGGCATTCAGGCATATTTGAGGGCAATCCGCGAATCAGAAGATGAATCAGAAGTAGATATGAATACAATAAAAAAACTAGAGACTTTTGGCTTGAGAAACGAAGAAGCGATTAACATATTGAAAAATCGCCTTGACGATATAGAAAAAACAGCGGGCGTTCTAAAGATTATGGGCCGGCTTTCTGTAAAGAATTACGACGCAATAAAATCAATGGATTCAAAAGCCAAAAAGCTTGATGCTCTTGAAAAGAACATTCTCGAACACATAAAATCGACGCCTGAAGCCGTTGTATCAAAAGATGACTATTTTGAAGAGCTGCGAAGCCTTAAAAAAAGGCTTGATATGCTGGAAAACAATGCTAGATCCCCTACGCATCCTATGGAAGAAAATATTCTTATCCGCTCTGAAAAAAAGAAGCAAAAAAAACAATGAAACTTGCGTGATCTGATGAAAGAACGCAACACAACAGGAATTTTTGGCGAAACAAAAAGAAAAGGCCAATTCTTTATACTCAGCGCAGTCATTATGTTGCTTGTACTCTATAGCATATCAAGAACACTGAATTCAAACTGGAAGACTGATGTGTCGGAAGTGCAGGGAAATGATGCTGCAGAAGCGCTTAATAATATAGCGAATGGAATCAATAGAACAATGAACTTTTCTGATCAATCTAATCTTGAAGAAAATTTATACACATTCATCCTCTCTGAAAAAGGCGCGATAGGAGATACATACTCATTGGATTATTTTTTCAACATAACTTATCCAAATGTTACTGCGAATATAACACTTTCATCAAGAACTTTCTTTGTGAATAAAGAGATGCGATTTGAGAGATGATTTTCGGTTTTGCAAACTATTTATTGACTCCTGCCAAATATAGTTTATGAATATACGAAATGCAACACGTTTAGATGTAATAGCGTGTGCTCGAATTCAAAGAGCTACAGAAAGCTCAAGAATGGAGTATTCAAGAAAAGCGGAAATGCTAACGCGAAAGTATCTTCAGAGATATTTGAGTAATGATTATTCCACGTTCTTGGTTGCAGAGGATGGTAACGAAACTATGGGCCACATAGTTTTCAGTTATGACGAATGGAACAATTCAATACATATTGACCTACTTTTTATCCGGCCGAACCGACAGAATCAAGGCATCGGCTCAAAACTTATTGATGCAGTTGTTGAAAGAGTGAAAAAGCAAGGCGCAAGAATCATATTCTTAGAAACCAATAAGATGGAAAATGATGCAATTAAGTTTTATAAGAAAAACGGATTCAGAGTTGCCGGACACATAAACGGAATGTATAATGAGGCACGAGGAGATGCGATTGTGATGAGCAAGGCATTAAATAAGAAAAATTAATTCGTTCACTTCGTTCTCGGCTTTTTATTCCAATGACGATGATAAATGATTATAAATCCCGCTGGCCGAATAAGAAATAACGCTTCCAAATTGGACAACTTATAAATATTAAATATATACAGCCTAAAAATGTATATTTTGGAGCATATATTTAAGTTATAATACAATAGCGTCATTTATCTAACTTTTTAAACATTATCATTCCCCTTCCTGCCTTTGGACCATATACATCTCGCGCCAATTCATGCTATTACTTAACCGCAGCATCGCTCCGAATAACCAACAATATCCTCATTATTGTTAATGCAAAATACCACAAAACAAGAATATAAACCACTTTAGACAATTACCACGTATGCCTTCCCTTACGTTTTACGGCGGTGTGAACGAAATAGGCGGCAACAAGATACTTCTGAAAGACTGTGATACTTCCATATTTCTTGACTTTGGCATGAGCTTTGGCAGGCGCGCCCAGTTCTTTGAGGAATTCTTAACGCCGAGAACGTCGGCAGGAATAAAGGATTATCTTGCAATGGGGCTCCTTCCGGACATAAAAGGGATTTACAGGGACGATTTACTGACGCACCTCGGAAGAAGGCCGGAGCATCCGGAAGTAGATGGAGTTCTTCTGTCTCATGCGCATGCAGACCACGCAAACTATATCTCGTTTTTGCATAAAGACATTCCCATTTACTGCGGGAATACCTGCAAAGCAATACTGGACGCAGTTGAGGAGTCCAGCCAGAGGGACATGGAAAGCGAGGTAATAAACTTCAAGAAACGGCCTCTTTTCAGGAAAAATTACAAAGACGCGCCAGAGGAGCGCAAATTCAAGCTATTTCGGACAGGCGATAAGTTCAAAATCGGCTCCCTTGAAATAGAGCCTATTCATGTGGACCATTCTGTTCCGGGAGCTTACGGATTTATCATTTGGACGAGCAACGGCCCTATCGCATATACCGGAGACTTGCGTTTGCATGGCACTCATTCTGAAATGACAATGGATTTTATGAATAAGGCAAAAGAAGCAAAGCCCATTGCAATGATAACTGAAGGAACAAGGATAAACACAGGCAAAACCGACGAATCCGAGCCAAAGGTTTTTGCGGATTCTAAAAAAGAGGTTTTGAAAACAAGAGAACTGGCAATAGCGGATTTCAATTTCAAGGATGTTGATCGCTTCAGGACGTTTTATAATATAGCCAAAGAATCCGGAAGAAAGCTTGTTATCTCGTTTCGGCATGCGTGCTTTCTTGAAAGATACCACAAGGACAAAAATCTGAATGTTCCGGATTCAAAAGATGCGAATATTATGCTCCTGAAGCCGAAGAGAATGACCGGAACATATTGTGATGAGGATTACTGCGATAATAACATCAAAGACCGGCTGAATTATCCGAACATAATCGTTGCCGAGGATATTGCAAAAAACCCTTCAAAATACCTTGTTGTCCTTAATTTCTGGTATTTCAACACATTGATAGATATGCAATCAAAAGGCACATATATCCATTCCCTTTCAGAGCCGTTCAACGAGGAAATGGAGCTGTCTTACGGGCGAATGAAAAACTGGCTGGGCTATTTCGGCCTGAACTTCTTTCAATCGCATTGCTCAGGGCATATTTGCGGCGCGGATATGAAAGAACTCATTAAAGAGATAAATGCGAAAGAATTGTTTCCTGTGCATACAGAGCATCCCGAACTGTTCAAGAAACTTTCTGATAAGGTGAATATGATTGAAGAAGGGAAGGAGTATTTTTTATGATTCGCGCGATACTATTCGATTTGGACCAGACGCTCATAGACTTCATAACTATGAAGAAGAAAGCGTCAAAGAAAGCCGCTCAGGCTATGGTGAAAGCAGGCCTTAAAATTGGCATAAAAACTGCCGGAAAAGAACTGTTTGATTTCTACCTGAAAAACGGAATTGACGGAAATACGGCATTCCAGGAATTTATCAAAAAGCATAACGGAGAGATGAACGACCGCATCCTTGCTGCTGCATTAAACGCGTATCTTGATGCAAAAAGGCATTATATAAAGCCGTATCCTGACGTTATCCCAACGCTGAAGAAGCTGAAGAAAAAAGGCATAAAACTTGCGATTGTTACTGATGCGCCTCGACTAAAAGCATACATGCGATTGGATTCTATGGGGATTACCGAATTCTTTGATGTTGTCGTTGGCTTCGAGGATACTGGAGAACAGAAACCCTCTTCTTTGCCGTTCAAAAGGGCATTAAAAGAGCTGAACGTCAAGCCGGAAGAAGCTCTGATGGTCGGCGACTGGCCGGATAAAGATGTGTTAGGCGCGCAAAAGGCCGGGATGAAAGCGTGCTGGGCGTCTTATGGCGCGGCGCGTCCGAATCCCAAGATAAAGGCAGACTACGAGATTAAGGCGTTTAGGGAATTGCTAGATTTGCTTTAATTTATGCCTGAATTGCGCTGTACGGGTTATACGTGCAAACTTCGGCATTCAACAGCGATTTATATTTTTTCATGATTGTGATTTTACATGGATAAGGAAGAGCTGGAGGAAAAACTGAAGCGGGCAGCAGTAATAAAGTTTACCGAGCACGCATTGTTTCAGATGAATCTCAGGCATATTCCAAAGACTATGATTGTCGAGTTCCTGAAAGATAAACGGCCGTTTGATTTCATAATAGAAAAAGACCCGCGAGGCAAGAAATACACTGTCGGATACCACATAAGCAATAGCCGCGACCTTTATATCACGTTAAAGTTCAAAAATGAAGGTATTTATATTATAACTGCCATAATATCCAGTAAGAAGGTTATAGATAACATAAGAAAAAGGATGGGAAAATGGACAAAAAGGCGCTTGTAAATTATGATGGTGAAGAGGATATTTTAAGTATAGTTAAATCCGATTCTATCAATAACAGCGCAAGAATTGGTGATGTTATTCTTGATTTTGACATAGATATGAGGATTGTCGGCGTTGAGATAATGAACGCAGGGGAGTTTTTTGAAGCATTTGAATTGTCAAAGGAAGATTTTAAAAGCATAAAAGAGGCAAGGCTTTCAGTGCATTATTCTTTAGATTGGGCAATTGTAAAAATAACCTTATTCTTGAACAATCGAAGCGTTCCAATTGTAAAAGATTTTAGCATTCCTTCTCTGGATGCTCAGAAGCAATTGGCTGACGTGGAAGCGTAATGTGTCTATCTATCACCCACCTACGTCGAAGCCGCGTATTATGGCATGCTGGGCTTCTTATGGCGCGGTGCGCGCGAATTCCAAGATAAAGGCAGACTACGAGATTAAGGCATTCGGAGACTTATTGGACTTCGTTTGAGCGCCATCCTATTATATTCAAAACTATTAGCCCTTCTTCTCAACAAGAACCTTTAATAGTGCTTCAATGTTTTTGTCGGTCTTTTCCATTCTCTTCTCCATAGCGCCTACAACCGAAAACATGCCTTGAGAAATTTTATCGTACTTTTCATCCATGTGCTTAAAGCTTGCCTGCGTATTCGCATCCAACTGCTTAAAGCTTGCCTGCGTATTCGCATCCAACTGCTTAAAGCTTGCCTGCGTATTCGCATCCAAACGATTGAAACTTGATTGTGTATTCGCATCCAACTGCTTAAAGCTTGCCTGCGTATTCGCATCCAAACGATTAAGATATTTAATTCCTGTAGAAAATCCCTGCGCCATCTCAGCTACAGAATCACTGTATTTTTCCTCGAAGGTTGTCTGTTTAATCGTTCCTTGCGCAAGCTGTGTTTCTTTTATATCTTCTACATCTATAAGCGGTGCTGCTTCGGGATTCTTCATATTAATAAGCTTCTTGAATTGGCTAATGGCTTCATCATTTCCCTTGCAATGAATTAGAACAGTGCCGTCTTTAATGTTCTCGGCAAACCCTGCAAGCTTTAGCTTTCTTGCGACTTTTGCAGCATATTGCCTGAAGCCGACGCTCTGAACATCGCCTGAAACAATTAATTCAACTTCCTTTACAGTTTTACCGTCTAAAGACGCCATAGATTAAAACCTCGGTACGTATACTTGCGGACACTAAAATTAGTATACTTTTTAATAAAAATAAATGTCCGCAAGTAGATATGAGAAGACATATTTTACAAATAGTTATGTCTTCGACTATATTTTGTATACTGCCAAATAATGTATCTTTTTGAGTATTAGAACTCGCGGCTTTATATACCTTTTTTATGATTAAATCCCATGAATATGGACTACAACGAAGCCAAAAAAACAGGCAATTTCTTTATATTCTCTGAACCCATTAGTCTATGTGTGAGTCTATGCAGCCGAAATTACTGAAGGAAATCGTCCAGAGTCCGAGAAAACTGCGAAAGGAAATATCCTTTCTGAAGAACAATCCAGAGCAGCGCAGGATATGCTGCGGTAATGCCGCACCCAAATATTCTGTCGTGGCGTTTGCGGTTGATGGAAATACGTGGGATGTTATTGGAGTTAAGTAAAACTGTGTGCCGAGACAAATTGTATTGAACAAGCTTTTTGCGCACGTGCGCATTCAGTTTCTTTGCGCGTCCACATCAACATATTTGCGCATATTTCAGAACGTGACATCACTGCTAAAAATCCGTGCGGCGCAATTATATGTGCGAGTTTGTCATCAACCCACCAACTCCCCGTTAAACGCCTTCTGCATAAGCGTATTGAATAGGTTTTCGATTTCCTGCTTTGATGATTTTTGACTGGCGCGCATCGCCTCGACTTTTTCAACGATTGAAGCGAATTTTTGCTGAAGTTCGATAGGTGGGGAAATAATTTCGAATAATTCTAATTCCCTAGGGCTTACTCTTGGTAGATTTGCTCCAACAGAACGATCTGTTGCTAATTGAATATAATACGGTTGTTTTAGAATATACGCGATAAAATACTTGTTAGATTTTTCTTTAATGGGTCTAATTGGTACAATATCGGTACTACAAATTCCTTCAAAATCAGGCAACGCTATTTTGTTTAGATAGGGTCTTAATTTTCCATACAAAACACAATCTTCATCGAAAGAGAATTTGTTGCTTTTTAAATCGCCGGCAGAAACAGATATAATCTTTATTATTCTTCCCGATTCTGATTCCAAATGCTCCAATCCAACATATTTATCTCCTTTCTTGATTTTATCAGAAGTAATAGAATTTCTTTCAATAAGTGCCACATCATTAAGTTTTACAATGGGGAACTTTTTACTATTACTAACAGGATCCCCAAACATCTCCATAAAAACCGCCTGCAAAAACTTGCTTGTGAGTTCGTCGGATTCGGTACGCATCTGCTTAGTTTGCTCTGCGCGTTCGAGGATTGAAACGATTTTTTGCTGAGTTGAGAGTGGTGGGAGAGGGATTTTAATATGTTGATAGTTAGATAAATAATACCTTTTATGTGTGGTGGAATCAACATTTATTGTTTGCATCAGCCAGAAAACAAACTTTAAATCAATATCTTTAGTTTTGGGAGTTAACAATTTC
>JAHILE010000033.1 GCA_018897155.1 Nanoarchaeota archaeon
AACGCATTTTCTTATTTTGCGATTGTCGGAGAGAAAGCGCAGGCGGCTCAAACCTCGCCTCCCGCTGCTGAGCCGCCTAAGGAGACGGTTAAAGAGGAAACAACTGATGAACAGCCGAAAGAGCCTGACGCGCCTGTTGTTGAAGAGCCGAAGGCAACGCCGCCATACTTTACCTATGTTATCGCCGTGATCATATTGCTTGTCGCGGCTTATGCGGCAACGAAAATAAAGGCGACAAAGGAGGATAAAGCGCCGCGAAACGAGCCTGTTAGCGAACCCACGGCAAAGTATTTTGTGCCGCATCAAGGCAAAAAACCAGAAATTCCAAAAACAAGGATTGCTGCGCAAAAGAACAATCTCGACGACATTGAAAAAAGGCTTGATGCTATAAGGAGGAAGCTGAAGGAATAACGACCACGTTCCAGCACGTACCGAAAGCTTTATATATTCACTTAGTGAATAATTCAGTAGGTGAATAGAATGAAATTTATTGACCGAATAGAAGAAATACGTTATCTGAAAGAAGCCGCCGGATTGTCCAAGAGCAAGCTTTTCACTGTTTCCATTACAGGCCTTAGGAGAGTTGGAAAAACAAGGCTCATTCTAGAACTATTATCAAAGGATGACTTGTATTTTTTTGTAAACAAAGACAAGGAAAGCACAAGCCTTTTGCAGGAGTATGCAGACATTCTCCGGGCAAGAAAAATCATTACCGAACTTGAAGTATTGAACAGTTGGGACACTTTTTTTAAGATACTATTAGAGCGGTTTAAGGGAATTATTGTCTTTGACGAATTCCAGAATTTTATGGCTGTCGACAAGTCGGTTTATGGAATCCTTCAGAAGCACATTGATTTAAACGAGAACAAAGGCGGGCTTTTTATCATTTTCTCGGGCTCTACAGTTGGCCTTATGAAAAAGCTTTTTTCTGATTCAAAACAGCCTTTATACGGCCGCCTCAAAAGAAAGATGCCGCTAAAGCCGCTCATGTTCCGCGATACGTTAGAAGTATGCAATACGCTCGGAATACACTCTATTGAAGAAGCGGTGCGGCTTTATGCAATTTTCGGCGGCTTTCCAAAATATTATGTCGCCATAGAGGATGAACAGCTTGGCGACGCAAGTTTTGAAAAGATAATGGACCGATTATTCTTTGCAGAAAACGCAGTTCTTGAAGACGAGGCAAGCCAGATACTATCTTTGGAATTTGGCAAAAGATCCGGCATATATTATGACATTCTTGCGGCGATAGCATCCGGAAATACAAGAATAAGCGAGGTTGCATCCGTTCTTAGAAAGAAAGAAACCACATTGACAAGGCAGCTTAACGAACTTATAAACCGTTTTGAGATTGTATCTGTCGAGAAACCAGTCACCGGAGGAAAAAGTATTTTTGTCATCAATCATCCGCTTCTTAATTTCTGGTTCAGGTTTTTCTACAAGAACCTATCCAGTTATAAAAGGCGTGAAGGCTGGCTGGTCAATAAAGTGAAAAATAATACAAACGCATACGTGGGCTTGCGGTTTGAAGAAGTGTGCCGCGAGTTCTTATTATCACAAAAGCTGAATTTTGAGAAGACCAGCAGATGGTGGGGCGCATACCGGGAAAATGAGGAAAGAAAAGTCGCGGAAATAGATATTGTTTCGATTAACGAACAGACAAAGGAAATACTCTTCTGCGAATGCAAATGGCAGGACAAAGTCGACGCAAAGAAAGTATTAACGGAACTGAAAGATAAAACAAAGTTCGTAAACTGGAATAGGGAAAAAAGAAAGGAACAGTACGCCATTTTTGCCAAATCCTTCAAAGAGCGGTTTAAAGAGCCGAACCTGTTGCTTTTTGATTTAACGGATTTGGAAAAGCTCTTGTAATTGCAAAGCGCCGATTTTTCAGCTCAAATAGCATCTCCCGCTATTGAGCCGCCGAAGAAGGAGCATCATACCAGCTGGAACTTCAGCCCGTAGTGTATTATGCCTTCTTTTCCGTCCTCATAAACCTTTCGAAAGCAAGCAGCTACTTTAGCGCCGATTTTAATGCGGTCAAGCGGAGAATCTACAATCTGCGAAACAAGAACCGGGCCGCTGTCAAGCTTTATCAAAGCCACTGCATAAGGCGTCTGCTTCTCAAATCCTGTAGGACCTGAGCGGATTATAGAATATGTGTATATACAGCCCTTTCTTTCGAACTCTTTTTCCTCAAGAACGCCGCGTCGTCGGCATGTCGGGCAGATCTCGCGCGGCGGATAATAATCCGTCTTGCAAGTCTTGCAGTGATTTCCAAGCAGCCGATAGTGGTGCTTAAACCTTCGCCATAAAAGCGGAACTGATGTGCGGTGCATAATTATTAACCTCATTATCTATATCTCTTATCTCAGTACAAACCCAAATGACGATTCAACTTTCGTCAGTATCTCTTCCCTTGATATATGCAAAGAGCACTTCTTTCGCGATATAATGATGCCATCATCATCCGCGCCAACTACATCAAAGCCGGGATATTTATCCATCGCGCCGTTCATTTTGCGTAAAATATATATTGCTGGTATGGAGTATAAGTGCTCTCCAGGAGCAAGATTTCCACCCAACTCGCCAAATTGTATCATCGGCACTTTTCTCTCTTCATCGTAAACTATCCTGCCTCCATTTCCAACATTAGTTATTTCTCTGTAAGTCATATGAATCACTTCCTAAAAATCCGTTCATTTCGCTTCGCTCATTCTCGGCTTTTCAAACGCTTAGCGTTTGAAAATATGCACAACCGCAGTCGCGCCGCTTCCGCCGACATTGTGCGTCATTCCGATTTCTGCGCCTTTGACCTGCCTTGCGCCGGCTTCACCGCGCAATTGCATAACGATTTCACATGCTTGTTTTATTCCTGTTGCGCCGACAGGGTGTCCGCATGCTTTGAGCCCTCCTGAAGTATTAAATGGAATTTTTCCGCCGAGCTTTGTGTTTCCTTCCTCGATGAATTTAGCGCCTTTGCCCTTTTCCGCAAAGCCCAAATCCTCAACTGCCATAAGCTCTGCAATCGTAAAGCAATCATGAACTTCCACAACATTGATGTCCTTTGGCGCGACTCCTGCCTGCTTGTATGCAGCTCTAGATGCCATTATTGTCGCATCAAGCCTTGTGAGTGATTTTCTCTGCGCAAGAGCCAAACTGTCTGATGCCTGCCCTGAGCCGACAACATAAACCGGATTGCTTGTGTATTTCTTCGCAATGTCCTCCCTGCATAGAATCATTGCCGCCGCGCCGTCTGAAACAGGCGAACAGTCAAGAAGAGTAAGCGGATCTGCAACCATTGTCGCATTCAGGACTTGATCGATTGTAATCTTGTTCTTGAACTGAGCAATCGGATTCATTGAGCCGTGCTCGTGGTTTTTCACGGAAATTGCAGCAAGCTGCTCGCGCTTTGTTCCATATTCATGCATATGCCTTCGCGCCATCAAAGCATAAAGGCCCGGAAATGTCAAACCCTGGAAGCCTTCCCATTCCTCGTCTGCCGCGCCCATCAAAGTTGTCGTGACCTGGTCGCCGGACATGTCGGTCATTTTTTCCGCGCCTCCGACAAGAACCATGTTATGCTGGCCTGAAAGTATTGAGAATAGTCCCTGCCTTAACGCAAGTCCGCCGGATGCGCAAGCTGCTTCTACGCGAGTTGCAGGAATAGTCATGCCAATCTGATCTGCAACAAGCGCGCCTAAATGCTCTTGTCCTGTAAGCCGGCCGCTCGCCATATTTCCGATAAACATCGCATCGATTTCCTTTCCTTCTATCTTCGCATCGGTTACTGCTTTTACCCCTGCCTCAAGCGCGAGGTTTCGAAGGCCCTTTTCCCAATGCTCGCCGAATTTAGTAAGGCCTAATCCTATGACTGCAACTCGAAATTTTGGACTGTCCATAAAAATCACACATTATCTTCTTCTGCTTTGATGATATTTTGTATTTTGCCCTTTAATGTGGGAATGTCATTTTCTGCTGTTTCCCATACAGCATCAAAATCGACGCCGAAGTAACTATGTATCAATTTGTCCCTCATTCCAGCCATGTCTTTCCATGGAATGTCGGGATACTTCTTTCTCATGTTGTCTGATAAGTTTTTTGTAGCTTCGCCGATTATTTCAATCTGGCGCACAATCCCATCGCGGAGCAATTTCTTTCGGTTGCTGATAAATTCGTCGTAATCTATATTTTGGAGATATTCCTCAATGGTCAACATGGCGTCAAAAATATGCTTCAGATACACGAGATCGTCTTTACGCCCCATAAATAACCTCTGCTTCTTTTTTTATCCGGTCTTTCAGATACGGACTTATGGCGTTTTCAGTGAGCAAATCCACCTTTTTCCCCACTTCTTCGGATACTTCCCGCTCGATTCTTACAAAATCAAGGAGGCTTTTCCTATCTCTGAACTCCACAAGCACATCAATATCGCTTTTAGGCGTTTGCTCTCCGCGCGCATAAGAGCCGAAAATGCGGATTCTCTTTGCTCCGCGCCTGGAGAGAGAGTAAACGAGTTTTTTTATAACTGCATCGCGGCTGACTCTATTTGCCGACATCTTCCTATCAATGCGAAATTTTGGATTGTCCATAAAAATCACATTATTTATTTGAATCCTCAACAATTAAAATATTTTTCAACATTACTTCTATTTTAGGCTTTGTTTCCGGAATATTTTTTGTCACAATTTGCCAGATAATGCTTAAATCGACTCCGAAGTATTCGTGAATTGCAATGTTTCTTAGCCCGAGCATCCTGCTCCACGGAATTTCAGAATATAGTTTCCTAATCTCCAATGGTATGTTCTTTGATGCTTCGCCGATTATTTCAAGGTTTCTTATAACTGCATCCACAACCAGCTTGTTTTCCGAAAATTTTTCATAATTCATATTGCGGGTGTATGCTTGGATTCTATTCATTGACTCCAAAATATCTTCAACGAATAATTTGTACGACCGCTTAAGCATAAACAACCTCTTTCAGTATGCCGGCTTTTAATTGCGGTTTAAGGGCGCCGCGCGTAACCAAATCAATTTCTTTGCCCAAAATGCTTTCAAGATATTCTTTAAGGTCTATAAACTCCCAGCCCACGGGCTCGTAAAACTCAACAAGGATATCTATGTCGCTTTTTTTCGATTCCTCGCCCCTTGCATAAGAGCCAAACACGCCGATTTCCTTGACTTTGAACTTCTCTTTTAAAATCGGCTTATTTTCCTTTAAAACGGTTTCAATTTCTTTCAGGGTTTTTGGCTGTTTGCGCATTTCTGCCGTTTTGGCGCGGAATTTTAGATTATTCATAATCATTCACTTACGCATATTCTAGTTCCCAAATCCAGCTTATCCACCATATCCTGACGTTTCTTATATATTGGAGTATCGCTTATACCGAGATTTGTTC
>JAHILE010000034.1 GCA_018897155.1 Nanoarchaeota archaeon
AGATTTTGAGCAAATAGCGGAAGTGGAAGCCATAGAGATTGCAAAAAGGCGTTTTCAGGAAATAAAAACAGGTATGGTAAAACCCATTACTGAAAAGGAATTTCGCGAATTAATGAAACGCGAAGGAATAGAGTAATTATTCTAATTCTCGGTGTAATGTATAATGCGTATAGCCGTTTGTGATATGTGTCGTAGATATCTTTTCGCTGCCTTGCGCTTAAATGTATATTGTGTTATCTTCAAGCAGATAGATTATTCTAATATTACCCACTCGTAATGTGTAGCAATTTTCTCCACCGTGAAGATGCTTGAAATGCTCTGGATTTTCTTTTATCTGTTATCCCCCATACATCTTCGACTTGTTTATCAAATCAAGAATCATCGGCATTAATTCGCGCCCGCTTACAATCCCAAGGCCGCCCTGCATCGCAGAAAATTCGTCAAACTCTTTGACAGAATCCGGTCGCACAGGCTCTCCGTGAATCAAAATTACTGTAGGGTCTGCAGTATGGTCTTTTACAGAAACTGGCGTAGAGTGGTCCGAGACAACGACAATTACCGCATCAATTTCCTTTATTTTTGAGAAGAATTCTTTATCTATTCTTTCGATGAATTTTTTCTTTTTTGCAAAATCGCCGTCATGCCCGCACGAATCTGCGCCTTTGATGTGCGCGAAAACAAAATCATGGGTCTTTAGCGCGTCTATGGCGGCATTTGCTTTTCCTTCAAGGTTTGTGTTTACCGTTGCATCAGCTCCTTTGACTTCTATTATGTTCATTCCGATATCGCGCGCAACACCCTTGTAAAGCGCGCCACCGGCAACACATGCCGCAGACAATCCGTATTTCTCCTTAAAAGGCACGGTTTCTTCATACATTCCTGCGCCGCGGAGCAGAAGTATATTTGCAGGCCTTTTTCCGCGCTTTATCCGGTCCTGGTTGATTGGAGATTTGCTGAATATTTCGTAAATCTTTTTTGTGAGGTGGTTAACGATGCTCGCAGTTCTGTGGGCCTCTTCAGTATGGTCGAGAGCATGCGATTTTTGGACTTCGGTAAGCGTGTGCGGATCTGTATTTGTTATCTTTTTTGAAAGATGCTTTCCGCGCAGAACTATTACGCCACGATGTTCTGTTGTGTGGCGTGCGATAACCTTAACATCATCCAGTAGTTTTCCATGCGTTTTGTCAAAAACATCCTTCATTTTCATTAGGTTTATCAGATCAAAAAGTTCGCCAAGGCGATAATCATTTCTTCCCGAGCGCCTGTCAATTATGTTGAATTTATCATCAACTGTTGCCGCATTTGCCCGGAAGCAGACATCGCCTTCCTGCAGTTCTATTCCTGCTCCAAGGTCTTCATAGACGCCGCGGCCTTCGTAGTATTTCTCAGGGTCGTAGCCAAGAATGGAAAGGTGCGCAGTATCAGAGCTCGGTTTCACTCCGCGGTTTATTGAGAAGAATTGTCCGGAAATGCCTTCGCGCGCAAGCCGGTCAAGATTCGGATGCTTTGCTGACGAGAGCGGCGTCTTTTTTCCGCGGTCTGTGAGGCCGTCGAGAACTACGAGAAGGCATTTTGATTGCATAAAACTATTTACTTTCGAGGCGTTATATAGTTATTGCGCATTAAAAGATAATCTTCAACAAAGCGATTAGTCCAATTATTGCCCAAACCGCGTTTAATGTTGCTGGCTGATATGCTCGCATTTTTCATAAAATCACATCGTTTTTACAACCATATCATCTTCTTCGCCTACAACAACTGGCACAAGCTTCTTTGCAGCATCAGCTGCTTCAGTTAATTTATACTCTTTTTCCGCATATATTGTAAAAAGAACATCTCCTTTGTTTACTTTGCGCCCTTTTTTGACATTAAGATACACGCCGGCACCAATATCGTTTGGTGCGCCAGTGAGATGGGCAACTTTTGCAATTGCGTGGTTTCCAATTCGAAGCACATCTCCTGCTTTGGCGCTTTTTATTTCCCGCACAAATTTTCCGCGCATTTTCGCAAAGTTCTTTTCTGTGCTTCCGCCTTGCGCCTTTACAATCTCTTTGAATTTTTCAAACGCGCGCCCGGAATCAAGAATTTTTCTTGCGGCTTCTTCATTGCCTTTTTTCGTCATCTTAAGAAGGATTCCTGCAAGCTCTATTGATTTCTCGCGCAAGTCTTTGCATCCTGCGCCTTTTAGGACATTCATAATATCAATCGCTTCAAGAACAGGACCTATTCCACACCCTACCGGCTGGTCGCCTTCTGTTATCGCGCATTCAACAATCATGCCGAGGCGTTTTCCAAGCTTTTTGAATTTCTGTGCGAGTTCCTCTGCAGATTTCATGCGCTCGACTTTCGCGCCATCACCAAGCGGTATGTCAATCAGTACGTATTTTGAGCCAACTGCTTTCTTTTTCGACATCACTGACGCAAGGACCTGGCCTTCAGGATCTATTGAAAGCGGGTGCTCCACTCGTATGAATTTGTCGTCAACAGGCGCAAGTTCAAGAGCTCCGCCCCATACAAGGCATGCGCCTGTTTTATTTACAATTCTCTTGATTTCAGGAACGCTAAATGATACGTTGCAGAACACTTCCATTGTGTCTGCGGTTCCCGAAGGTGATGTTATTGCTCTTGAGCTTGTCTTTGGAACAGTCAGCCCTGCAGCAGCAAGAATGGAGACAACAATCGGCGTTGTCCGGTTGCCCGGCACGCCGCCTATAGAGTGCTTGTCGCAGACGATTTTGTTGCCCCAATTAATCGAATTTCCTTTTCCAACCATTGCAAGCGTAATTTCTGCGACTTCAAAATCTGTATATCCGTTGATGTATACTGCGGTCATGAATGCGCCAAGCTCCACATCACTTAGCATGTCGCTATTTACGTCGTCTATAATCTGCTGTATCTCATCTTTTTTGAGTTCTATGCCGCGCATTTTCTTTATTATATATTCCAGAGATTTTGGCTTTGTTGTCGGCAAAACAGTTACATAAGCATTGTTTTTTACACCCAGAATCTGCGCGTCGCGGTATATTCCGATTTCGCCTCTTGAAACTATTTTTTTTGTCGCATCAAGGCTTGCAACAATTGAATGGCTGTTGAATTTCACAAGCACGCGGTCTCCGGGAAATACGCCAAGCTCTTTTACATCCGCTGTGTTCAATATGACTACGGGCATGTTTGCGACGACATCCATGAGTTTTGCCTTGAGTTTTAGAGAAACCATGCAATAGGATTTGTTCTTTATTTATATATACCTAACTTCGCCACATGAGGCTCTGTCCCAAAATACGGTTGATAAAGTATAATTGGCAGTAAATGCATAATATCATTGGGAGATAAAAATGCAATACTGCCAATATTGTAATGGCTTTGGTTGTTTAATAAATTTTGGATGGAGATTAACGAAAAATC
>JAHILE010000035.1 GCA_018897155.1 Nanoarchaeota archaeon
GATTTTTCGTTAATCTCCATCCAAAATTTATTAAACAACCAAAGCCATTACAATATTGGCAGTATTGCATTTTTATCTCCCAATGATATTATGCATTTACTGCCAATTATACTTTATCAACCGTATTTTGGGACAGAGCCTTAAATGAAGGCGTGTATTTGGAATTAACTTCATTAACAGACGCTACTGAGTGACTTGGACGCACACGTTTTCTTTGAATGAATTAATTATACGAACTTTGTATGTTTTTCGCGCTTTTTATTACTTGCACTCCTTTTTATCATCGCACTTTTCATCACAATTAAAAAGTTCTTTGCATGTGAATAAATCTGTACTGAGATATTTGTCTCCCCGGTCCGGAATTATTACAACTACGGTTTTGCCTTTACCGAGTTTTTTTGCCTCATCAAGCGCGACTTTCATCGCAGCTCCCGAGCTCATTCCTACAAAAATGCCTTCTTCGCTTGCAAGCTTGCGCGCGGTTTCAAAACCTGCTTCTGCGCCAGCTTTATCAAGCTCGATGACTTCGTCAAACCACTCGCGCCTGAAAAGTTGCGTAGGATTCATCTCTTTCGGGTTTCGGAGGCCTTGGATAGGAACGCCAAGCATTGGCATAACGCCGACTGTGCGTATATTTTGGTTGTATTCTTTCAGGCGCATTGCAACGCCGACGCCGGTTCCGGCAGTTCCTACGCTTGCGACAAACGTGTCGATTTTTCCTTCAGTGTCTTCGAGAATCTCGCGCCCGGTTGTCTGATAATGCGCAAGTATGTTTGACGGATCGCTGAATTGGTCAAGGGCTACGTATTTGTCCGGGGTTTCTACCAGAAGCTTCTTTTTCAGCTCTACTGCGCCGCCAGTTCCCTGTGCTGCGGGCGAAAGTATGAGTTCTGCGCCATATGCTTTGATGATTTTTCTGCGTTCGATAGATACTGATTCAGGCATAGTGAGCGCCAGTTTATGGCCCTTTACTGCAGCAATCATTGCAAGCGCTATACCTGTATTTCCGGATGTTGCTTCAAGAATTATTTTGCTTTTGTCCAGTTTTCCGGCTGCTTCGGCGTTTTCTATGATGTATAGCGCCATCCTGTCTTTTACAGAGCCTCCGGGGTTCTGGCCTTCGAGCTTTGCGTAGACGGTTGCACCATTCTTTGGCGCAAGCTTGTTGATTCTAACAAGCGGCGTTTTTCCGATTAATTCCAAAATATTGTTTAACGTTTGCATTTTATCGCCTTAGTCAAATAGTATTTTTTTATATCATTACTCTTCAAAAGAAACAAATAGCTTTGTTTCGCATTCAAATTTTGAGAGGATGTTATTGATAAATTCGATTTCGGTTTCATACTGAAATTTAGGCATTATAATTTCTATTGCTTTTTTGGCGCCGCCGCAACCCGAACCTATGTAGTGTTCAATTCCTCTGAAATGTGTGATTTCATCATAAATTGTGTAATATGTTCCGCAAAAGTTTAAAACGTATTTGTCTTTTAACGGTCCGAAGCTTAATATAAAATACTTATCGTCTGCACGTATTTCACCAATTTGTATATTTTCCATTTTTATCCATCCAAATTTATTTTTAAAATATCCAGATTTATTGTCGGCATAATTATTGATATGTGCACAAGCCCGGTTTCTGTCTGAATCATATGCTTTGTTGTCTTTTTAGGAAACAGCCCGCCTGAATTGACTTTTTCCACCACATCTTTTTTTGTCAGCTTCGCGCCATTCCATGAATCAATAATAATTCGGTCGTCAAAGTAATTTACATAAAAAACAGGCACTTTTTCTATTTTCAGGGATTTTAAAGTATTGTATCGGTGATGCCCGTCAAGAATTATTTTTGTCGCGCGGTCTACGACTATTGGGTGTTTCAGGCCTTCGGATAATATGCTTTCCCGAACCTGCTTTAGCCTCATTTTACAAAATTGCTCATGGGGCTTTAAATCAGAAATATTTGCCAGCTCAACATTTTGTTTTTTAAGTTTGTCAGTTAATAGAAGAAATTCATTATCTGTTGCACCGAAGATCCCTGTTCATTTTCATCATCCTCATTTTATATGTTTTTAAGCATTGTGTTCGCGTTATAACATCGTTATAAAACACTGTTATATTCTGCGCGCGAAAGTATATAAAGGTTTTGCGGTCAGGTGACCACACCACAGGTGTGATCGGCGTGAGCGTGTGAGGGCTATAGCCTCACTCATACACCCATTTTTCATGCACGAGCTCGTACTCTATTATCTCATCTTTTTTGAAGAAAAGCGCAATTTCGCGAGTTGCGCTCGCTGCAGAATCAGAAGCATGAATTAAGTTTCTTCCGGTGACCATGCCGAAATCGTGCCTTATTGTGCCTGGATCTGCGTTCTGCGGGTTTGTTGCGCCGACCAGCCTTCTGATGACTGCTATTGCGTTGTCGCCTTCAACAACAAGTGAAAGAGTAGGCCCTGCGGTTATGAAATCAACAAGCCCTGGAAAGAACGGCTTTTCTTTATGTTCGGAATAATGCGTATGCGCAAGTTCTTTTGAGACGTTTATGAGCTTCATTCCAACGATTTTCAAGCCCTTTTTTTCAAAGCGCGAAACTATTTCGCC
This sequence comes from Nanoarchaeota archaeon, assembly GCA_018897155.1. Classification (NCBI taxonomy): domain Archaea; kingdom Nanobdellati; phylum Nanobdellota; species Nanobdellota archaeon. Next base: position 2,596 of record JAHILE010000035.1, read on the forward strand.
AGCTATTGCGCGCTGTACTGCATCGGGTTTTAGCAAAATCAGTGTTTTTTCGATAGGCATATAATCAACTCATTTTAAAACATGTGACTTGCGCGAAGCGCAAGTCGCTCCTTCTTTCTTTTCTATCTTCAACACGAAGTGTTGGAGATGCGAAAAATCGAAGATTTTTCAGCCACCCGGATTTGTCTATTCTTTCTTGGAAAGAAAGAAAAGAAACCGAATTACTTCTCTTTCTTGTCAGCATATATCTTCTCGACTTCTGCTGCCTTGCGCTCGACTTCTTCCTCGATTCCAAGCTTTCTGACAATGTCTTTGTAGCGGTTTCTTATTGTGACTTCTGTCACGCCAACAACGTCTGCGATATCGCGCTGTGTGCGCCTCTCGCCCTTAAGCACTGCCGCAATATAAAGAGCAGCTGCCGCGATTCCTGTCGGGCCTTTTCCTGATGTGACTTCTTCATCAACCGCGCTTTTTAGTATATCCTTTGAAAGCGCCTGCACTGGGCCTGAAAGGCCGAGCAATGATGAGAATCGTGGAATATATTCTTCCGCCAACGCCGGCAAAATCCTAATGTTGAGCTCGCGTGCTACGTATCTGTAAGCCCTTCCTATTTCGCGCTTCTCTATTCCTGAAGCTGCCGCAAGTTCTGAAAGCGTTCTTGGACTGCGTTTTTCTCGGGCAACCGCGTAAATAAGAGCCGTAATTATTGATTCCATCGATCGACCGCGGACAAGGCCTTTTGTTACTGCTTTTTCATAAAGCCTGCCAACTTCCTCATGGACTGATTTCGGCAAGCCGAGGTATGATACTTGCCTTGCAAGTTCTGATAAAGAATATGATAAGTTTCTGTCCTTTGATTTTGTAAGGCGTTTGTTCCACTTTCTTAGGCGGTAGTACTGTGCGCGTTTTTTGACAGACACTTTGTAAAGCTCGCCGACACCTTTTCCGATTTCAGTGGATATTCCTTTGTCGTGCTTTGTGAATGTAAGCGGGGCGCCTGTTCTTGTTCTTTTGGACTGCTGGTCTGTGTCGAATGCGCGCCATTCGGGTGATTGATCTATTTCATTTTCTTCAATTACCATTCCGCATTTGTTGCAGATAAGTTCTCCCCGATGTTCGTCTTTTGAGAAACTTGTGCCGTTGCATTCGGGACATTTTGCTTTCGGTATTTCGGCTGCCATTAGAATCACACACTGCGCACCGAAAGATTTATAAGCATGTTGAATATTTGGTGCGCAAACTGAATATCTATAGAAAGCTTTATAAAGGTTTGTTTTGAGGTTTTATTGGGGTTTGTGGCTGTTTAAAGACTTTTTAGCTATGGAGTTCCAGCATTACATAGTTATTCATCTTCAGTCAATTTTTTGATGTGTTTGTCTTTAATCGCATCCATGAGCTCCAGAACACCAGATAGCGCATTGTCAAAGTTTTTTAAATTGAACTGGTTGTCAACGTCTTCTAAATTGAAAGTGTTACAAGTAACTCGCTCAGGAACTTGCTTATCAAAAAAAACCTTATTGCCGATACTTTTCTTATCCACACCATCTTCCAGATATGCGGCTACCGAAGGCGCAGAAAATATTTCGGGATATTTTTCTTTGATTTCACTAACATCCGTAGTTATAATATGGCAAACATATACAGAAGGAACGGGCGTTTTACCTTCTTGAGAACAATAAAAAGCCACTATCTTGGAAATGCCGAATACATTGTTCATATTGAATGTTGCTGTTGAAAGTCCGAGATGATTATCGTCATAGTCGGGGCTTTTAGTTGTCGGTTTTATGGCCGTGCTATAAAATACATCATTTAGAAACTTAGTAATACTATCTACTGTTTTTTGTGCACCCATAATTACTTAAGTATAGTAAAAACTTAAATATCTATTTATGGTATTTCATTCCCTTCTCAATTGTCAAAGTCCGATAAATCTGCTCAAGAATCAGGATGCGCGCGATTTCATGCGTGAAGATCATTGCAGAGAGCGAAATTGTTTTTTCCGCGCGTCTCTTTACTTCTTCAGAAAGCCCGTTTGCTCCGCCGATGACGAAAATCATCTCGTTTTGCTTCGCTCCACTCGAAGCTTTCCAACCCAAATCCGTTTGTGAATGGTTGGAAATTAAGTCATTCCTGCCGCGAATCAGTTGCGCGAAACTTTCTGTTGTGAGTGAAGCGCCTTTTGGGTCAAGCGCAAAGAATTTCTTTTCCTTGATTCTTGCTAGAAGTGCAACGCCTTCTTTGCGGATGACTTCTTCTACGCGCTCGGATTTGTCTTCTTTTATCTCGGTAACTTCTGTGCGAATAAATCTGTTGATGCGCGAAAGATATTCTATTTCCTGCGGTTTGAACATCTTGTTTGAGCCGATTGATAATATAGAGATCATTGTTTTCGTCCTCTTTGTTTATTATATAGATCTTCAACTCGCGTCAAATCGTCAATTTCCTGCGGCGCGCGATCCACTCTTAATCTTAGAAGTCTTGGAAACCGCAATGCATAGCCCGAGCTGTATGTCGGCGATTTCTGTATCTCTTCATACGCGACTTCTACAACAATCGAAGGCTCAACCATCACAGTTTTTCCCTCCTCTTTTATGATGTGCTCGCGAAGCATTTCTGTAAGCTCGGAAAAGCTCAAGCCTTCTATTGTTTTTTCTTTTATTCCGGTTCCCATCCTACCGATTCCAACAAAGTCTCCAGTGTCGCGGTCAATGCATGCAAGGATGAAGCTTGAAACCCAGTTCGCCCGCTTTCCTTCACCCCATTCGCCTCCGACAATTGTCAGGTCCAGCGATTCCATTGTGGGCTTAAGCTTTATCATGTGGCCGACTCGCGAGCCGGGCTTGTAAGGTGCGCTGATATTCTTGAACATTATACCTTCGTTTCCGGCTTCAAGGGATTTTTTGTAAAACTCTTCTGCCGATGTTTTCGACGCAGTAAGAAGCTGTTCTGCAAGCACCAGGCGCATCGGCATTTCACGTACAATCACTTCGAGCTTTCTGCGCCGGTCGGCGAATTCAGCTTTTATCAGCGATTTTCCGTCAAGATATAATATATCAAAAAGATTTAGTATAATCGGAATCTCTTCTGCGGTCTTTCCTATTTCGTATTTCCGCTTTATCCTGCGCGAGATTTCCTGGAATGCTTTGTATTTTTTTGTTTTCGGGTCAAAGCCTACAGCCTCGCCTTCGATAATGCATGTGTCCGCTCTTATGCCTTTTTTCACAGCGTCCCGGATTTCAGGAAACTGCCTTGTGACATTCTCAAGCCTGCGCGTGAAAATCTCTACATCATCGCCCTTTTTATGTATCTGCATGCGGAATCCGTCGTACTTATATTCTATCGCGCATGGAGTTCCTACAGTCTCGAGCGCATCGTCAATCCCTGTTGATTTTTGTGCGAGCATTACTTTTATCGGGTGCCCAAGCTCAAGAGTTATTGATTTGAATCCCGCATCGCCTTCTTCGCTTGCGCATTTTGCAACAAGGCCGAAATCGTTTGACAATTCAATTGCTTCATCGACTGCAGAGTATATTTTTTCGTTTATTGCTTTCGTAATCTCGTCGCTTTCGGCGAATATGAAATCCGCGCCTATGCTTTTTGATTTTTTCCAGAACGTTTCTTCTTTTGCGATTGTGTCTATTTCTTTGCATGTTGCAATGCGCACCGTATTTTTTTCTTTGAAAATTTCAAACCGTTTTTTTACTTCGCCGCTTTCATCATCTTCTTCGAAGTATTTTGCGATCGTATCCTCAATTACGAATCGTTTGCCTTCAATTTTGAAGAGCCGTTCAAACTCTCTTGCGCCGTCGGTTTTCAGGAGCAGCTGCGCTTTTGAATACGCCGTAGCAAAGAATGCCTCTGCAATAGCGTCCCGCAGTATGCCTTCTGCAACGCCGATTCGCAGGTTTCCGATTATTGTTCGCGCGAGATATTTTGCTTCAAGAGGTGATGCGGAAGAGAAAAGTTCAGAGATTAGCATGCGTTTTTTTTCCTGCGAACCAGAACCTTCATGCGATGGTAATTTTCTCAGGTTTTCGAAAACGTCATTAAGCGAAAGATGCCTTTTGAAGAGTGCGGCTTGCTTTTTTGTTTCTGTGAGATTTTCTGCGACAGTTCCGAGATCTCCTGTTTTTTTCCACTCTTCTTCGATTTTTTTCGGATTTACGCCATAAGTTTTTGAAAGAGTTTTGACCATAAGAAGTGATGCGATGCCAAGCTCTGTTTCGCTCCAGCCGGGATAAATCCTGCCTAGCGCAAGATAGCAGACGTTGTCAAGCTCTTCAGCAGGCGAATTTTGGAGAAAATCGGATAGGATGCGCGCCTTTTCAAGCTTCAGCGTCGTAGCTTCGAGTTTTTGATATGTTTCGGCAAGCGCGCGGTAGAGCATAGAATATAATTAGTTGAATAGATTATAAAGTTTAATTCAAAACTTTAATCTCCACTGCAACCCGAAAGTTATACGCCCCGATTTCTCCGGCTTTGCGCACTTGGAGAATATCCACGTTTTTTCCTGCTGTAATGCAACGCGCTTTTATTTTTTCTCCAAGCGCGCCAATTACCTCAACAGGCGCGAATGTATACAGATGAATTATCGCGCCTTTTTTTGCTTTTGTCAGCGCAAGTTCCAGAAAATCAGCGGCGTTTTTCGGGGCTGGCATGATGATGCGATTGAATTTTCCTTTGATTTTTGGCAAAACTTCTGCAACATCGCCAAGCAGTACCTCGATCTTTTCTGCGATTTTGTTCATCTCAATATTTTCGCGTATGTATTCGACAGCATCTGGATTTATTTCTATTGCAACGATTTTGACGTTCTTGCGCTTTGCCGGGAGTATTGCAAACGGCCCTACGCCTGCAAAAAGGCAGAGAATCCTTTCGCGGCTTTTTACCTGCGATGCTATGCGCTCGCGCTCGCCCGAAAGCCTTGCCGAAAAATACGCTTTGCTTACATCGACTTTATATCTGCATCCGCTTTCGCGGTGCACTGTTTCTGTGAATGCTTTTGGCATGAACTTTTTTGGGATGCCTTCAAACTCACGGGCTCTTTTTGCAACGATTTCCATTTTTGGGATCCTAAAAATACCTTCAACTTCCCCGACTTTATTAAGAACTACTTTGACATTTTTCTGAACATCAAAAACTGCGTTAGCTATTGCCTTTTTCTTAGAAATAAGCTCATCCGGCAATTCAAGTATCGCGATGTCGCCGACAACTTCAAATGCGCGCGGAAGCAGATTAAGCTCTGTTTCGCTTAATTTTGCAGATAGTGAGGTTTTCAGGTCCATAGAAATACTTTGCCGGAAAACTATAAAACGATTAAATCGCGCAAGTTTAGGAAAAAACTGTCAAGAATATATATTCGTAAAAAACAATAATTCGTATGACTTGCATGAATCATAAAAAAGACAGCCGCATGCTGCATAAAATAGAGCATGCAATAGACGCGGCGATTCCATATCTTCTTGTGGCTCTTATTGTAATAACATCAATTGATATGTTTTATGCAGAAATGGCGGAACAGTATGCTTTTCAGATAGGGCTTATTGACGAAATCATAATTTCGCTGTTTGTAATCGATCTCTTATTTAAGTATCGGCGCGCGCAGAATTTTCCGAAATTTTTGAAAAAGAATTGGATTGATATTATTGCAGTGATGCCGTTTTACATGATGTTCCGGCTGGTGGATGAATTTATCCTGGCATCGGAGGTTGTGAGAGAAAGCCAGCAGACGCTGCATATTGCAGAGGGCATAGAGAAGGAAGCTGCAACTGCTGCAAAGGATATTAAGGGCGCAAAGATGATTACGCGTTCAGAGCGGATGCTAAGAGAATTAAGAGTGCTATCAAGAGTTCCTCGTTTTGCAAAAGCCGCGCGATTTTTTGAGAAACCAAAACACTTATCTAATTCTTTGAACTAAATTTAAGTTTAAACTCATCTTATTTCGTTCGAAGCTTTTAAAGCCCTAAGCTTTAAAAAGCTTCCACTCAATAATCATAGAGTGTTTAATGCACAACCGTGAATATTTATGAGTGTAAAAGACGTTGATTCAAGAGAACTGATAATTTCAACAGCCCAAGAGCTCAAAAAAACAGAGGGCATAACGCCTCCTGTATGGGTTCCTTTTGTTAAGACAGGCTCCCACAATGAGCGCGTGCCGGACAACCCAGATTGGTGGTATGTCAGGGCAGCTGCTTTGCTTAGGCGCGTTGCGATTCAGAATGCGGGCGTGTCAAGGCTTAGGAAAGCTTACGGCGGTCGAAAAAACCGCGGATACAAGCCGGAAAAGAAAGTGCAGGCATCAGGAAACATAATCCGGAAAATCCTTCAGCAGCTTGAAGCGGCAAAATTTGTCAAAAAGAGTAAGAAAGGCCGCCAGATAACTGCAACAGGTCAGAAGTTTCTTGACAAGGTGGCAAAGAACCTTCCGAAACAAGAAGAGAAAGCTGCACAATAGATTTATCTTTCCTTATTTCATTTTTACTGCAAGATTGATGTATATAATATATTGCAATAAAAAGCTTGAAAATCGGACATTAGTTTAGATTTTCATGATATTTATGCCGGACGAACTTGAAGAATTAAGGAAGCGGCGCATGCAGGAATATACCGCAATGCAAAACCAGCAGATGGGTGCTCAAATGGCGATGCAGCAGCAAGCGGCTGAATTACAATCGCAGCTGAAAATGATAATGCCGCAAATATTGTCTCCTGAAGCGCGCCAGCGCATATCCAATATTCGCGCAGCAAAGCCGGATTTTGCGATGCAAATCGAGCTTTATCTCGTCCAGCTTTTTCAGGCGGGGCAGATAAGAAAGCCGCTGATTGATGATGAATTGCGCGCGATTTTAGACAAGCTGGTGCAGAAGAAGGAGACGAAGATTATTCGACGATAGGTGAGTTGATGCTCATAAGAGTTGCATATTCGGATAAGCGTTTTCACGAGTTAAAAAGCTTAGAAGATATTGATGACTTCGCAAGTAAAGAATTATTAAATCGATTGAAAACCCCTAAAGGATATCGAGCAGTTTTTGGCACCTCAATTGGCGCAGAACCCCATGAAGAAACGGTAGGTCTTGAAAGGGATGGAAGCTATTGTTGGGCTGAAAAACCGTTATTTTCCAAAGAAAAATATGGTTCCAAAACGGTTACAGTTCAAATATATGATCTGATAAAAGAGAGCAATCAGCAAATAAAAAACATATGTGATACTTTTGGATTGAAATAATGAAATGTGATTATATGTCAAAAACAAAAACTCATGGTAAAAAAATGAAACTTGCGAAAGCAGATAGAACTGCCTCGCCTGCGCCAAGATGGGTCGATATAAAAATATACGGTATGAAGAAGGCGCGATTCAGTTCGCTTAAGCGTTTCAGAAGCAGAACCTGGAAGAAGGGTGCTAAACTGCAAGTTTAAAGGATGATTCCTATGACCACTGTAAAAACACCAAGATTATATACGATACCATTAACGGATGCATGGAAAAGTCCTTACAAGAGAAGGGCAAAGAAAGCAGTTGCGCTTATCCAGAAATTTGCAGAAAGACACATGAAGGCAGACCCGAAGAATGTGTGTGTTGGAACTCAGCTGAATGAAGCGATTTGGGCGCGCGGAATCAAATTCCCGCCGAGAAAAGTTAAAGTCCAGGCAGTTCCGCAGGAAATTGATGTTAAAGGCAAAAAGAGCACAAAAGTCTGGATTGAGCTTGAAGGCGTGAAACTTGAGCTTGAGAAAAAAAAGAAAGAAGCTCCTAAAAAGAAGGACGAAAAGAAAACCGAATCTCCGAAGGTGGATGTTGTTAAAGCTGAAGTTAAAACCGAATCTTCCAAAGTTGAAGAAAAGAAAGCAGAAACAATGGTTGAGGAGGAGCGAAAGCGCGGCAAAACAGCGGATTCGCGATTGAGCGACGATGAGAAGAAAGCTGAAGCGCCTAAAGCAGAGGAAAAGAAATAAATGTGATTCATATCATGAAAGCTTGAGCATGGGATGTGCTTTCAAGCTTTTCAAAATAATGTTAATGAGGATGTTGAAAATGGCTCAAAATTTTCTTAAGGTACAATGCGGAAAATGCAACAATGAACAGAAGATATTTAGCAAAGCATCAATGGATGTCAAATGCCTTGTTTGCGGTGAATTGCTTTCAAAGCCAAGCGGTGGAAAGGCAATTCTTCAGCCGAACACAAAGCTTCTGGGTGAGCTGAAAGTTGATAAATAAGTTTTGTTGTATTATCCCTTTCAATAAGGTAATCGGCAAATTCGTTCGCTCGCGCTCTCGGTTTGCAGACTATTCATATATCACGTTCAATCAGGTAGTCCGCAAATGCGCTTAAAACATCCTTTGATTTTGATTCCGGAAGTACAGAATCCACATCTTTCCAGGCATCCTTTACTATTTCTTTTGCCCGATTTTTTGCATATTCGACAGAGCCATATTTCTTGATGATGGCTATAGCTTCATATATCAGTTTTTTGTCGTTTGTGTGCATGTTCAGTATTTCAATAAGCCGCGCCTTTTCCTCTTTCGTAGCCTTTTTAAGCGCATGTATTATCATTAGCGTCCGCTTTCCTTCCGTAATATCGCTGCCGATATATTCTTTTATGAATTGGCCTTTGCCGCTTTCGGCAGTGAGATTAAGTATATCGTCCTGTATCTGAAATGCCACTCCGATGGTCTCAGCAAACCTTCCAAGAAGGAATTCCTGCTTTTCGCTTGCTCCGGAAAGAGCGGCAGCAAGCCTTGCAGACATTCGCGCAAGGGAGCCAGTTTTTCCGGCACACATCTGAAGATATTTATTTTCAGTGATTTCATCAACATTTTCAAATCCGCGATGCCAATATATGTCAACTGCTTGCCCTGCAACAGTCAGGCTTGTCAGATCTTCATGATATATTTCATATGCTCGCAATAGTATCTTATCATCGATGAAATTTCTGTTTTTCCTAAGGACGAGAGTGGGTATGAAGTACATCGCTTCTGCAGCATTTATTGCTATATCTGCTCCAAAAATTACATGCGTGCATGGTTTTCCGCGCCGCAGAGCGCTTGAATCTTCAACATCATCAGCCATCAGTGTTCCATCATGCACTACTTCAGGAATTATTACAAAATCAGAAACCTTTTCAATATCGCCATTAAGCGCTTCGGCAATCATCAGAAAAAGTGCAGGCCTCCATCGTTTTCCACCTCTGTCAAGAAGATCCCATATCGGGTTTACAATGGCATTTTGTATTGCCGAAATGCTGTATTCATAACGGGGCTTGCCTATCATAAATTCAAGAGATTTTGAATCTATTTTTCTCGGAAGGTATTTTTCTATTCTTTTATCTATGAAATGTTTTTTTTCTTTAAGAATTTCTTCTATGTCTATTTTCCCATCTTTAATCATACTCGAGATTTAACCCATTCCTTTATATGCTTTTGCCTACGTTTTCACAAAAAGGGGGAATTTTTTAACCATTTTAATTATTTTTTCCCTCGCGTTTTTTGCATCAACAGCACCTTTTGTTTCACGCATCAATTGCCCTATAAGGAAGTTCAGTGATTTTTCTCCGCCGTTTTTGTAGTCTTCAACAGCCTTTGCATTTTTGGCAAGAATTCCGGAAATTGTTTTTTCGAGATTTAAAGAGCGGTCTATTTCAGATAGGCCGTGCCTTTTTGCTGCCTCAAGCGGAGGCAGTCTGTCATCAATCATTTTCCAAAGTATGCGTTCTGCAACATCATCAGAATATTTTCCCGACTCAAACATTTTCAGAAGGTCGATAATCCATTCTTGTTTCAGGCCGGAAGTTTTCCAAGTGATGCTGTTGTAGTTGAGCGTTTTCATAAGCCTCTCAGATATCCATGCGGCAGCGATTTCTACTTTTACGGTTTTTGCAGCACTCTCGAAAAGGTTTGCAAGGTCAATTGACGAAACGATGCTTTCGGCAGTTTTCTCAGCGATTTTATATTGCTTGATCAGGCGTTTCCTCTTCGCATCGGGAAGTTCGGGAATCTGTGAGCTAATGTTTTTTTTAAATGATTCGGATACCTCAAGCTTAGGAAGATCAGGCTCGAAAATATACCCGTATTCTTCTTCAGTTTCCTTTTTTCTGAGAGCTTTTGTTGTTCCGGAAACATCATCCCATGCCCTTGTTTCCTGTACGATTTTTCCTCCGCGCGCGACAACATTTTTCTGGCGCATGTATTCAAATGCGAGCGCGCGTTCAACCTCCTTTGCTCCGGATATGTTTTTGACTTCCACGCGTTCGCCGCCGGCAATTGATATATTTGCATCGGTTTTTATTGATGCCTCAGAAGATGAATCATAGACGCCTAGATATTCAAGAACCGTCGCGAGCTTGTTGATGTAGAGGCGCGCCTCTTTAGGCGACTTGAAATCCGGTTCGGTCACTATTTCGATTAAAGGAATTCCCGAGCGGTTGTAGTCCATAAGAACGTGTTTTCCGTCGCCTCCAAGCCCGCCGACATGCACAAGTTTTGCAGGATCTTCTTCCATATGAATCCTGCGTATTCTGATTTGTTTTTTGCCGCTTTCGGATTCCATTTCTACGGTCCCATCTTTTGCAAGCGGTATTTCGTATTGTGTTATCTGGAAATTTTTTGCCATGTCCGGATAAAAGTATGTCTTTCTTGAGAAGTATGTTTCTTTTGCAATGTCGCATCCAAGCGCAATTGACACTTTTGCTGCTAATTCGAAGGCGCGCCTGTTTGCATTAGGCTTTGAGCCGGGAAGCCCAAGACATATAGGGCAGGTGATTGTATTTGGAAATGCTTCAGCTTTCATATTATGAAACGCCTTATCCTTGAGTTTCAAGCTCATCTTGCTTTCGCTTGAAGCTTTTGAACTCTTTGAGTTCAAAATTTTGAAGACTGCTGCTTCAAAATGTATCGGATTCTTGCATCCGCAGAACATTTTTGTGGTTGAGTTAAGTTGTACGTGCGTTTCAAGGCCAATCTTCACAGGGGTATCAAGACTCATGTTATCACAACAAACTAGGTTGTCTTTATTTTTAAAAGTTGTTTTTGTTTTCATTTTTTAATAATCTTTATATGTAGGAGAAAGTAAATAAATAGCATTAAAGGGATTAGTCATGCGGCTGTTTTTAAACACTAAATCTTCTAAAAGAAAGGCTCAGGCAGAAGTGATTTCAGCGCTTCTTATTGTAGGCATAACAGTTGCTGCAGTTTCTGTAGCTTATATGTGGGGCGTTCCGATGATCCAAAAGGGACAGAGTACGAGCCAGATACAGGAGGCGGAATATTTAATGACACTGATAAGTGATGGTATAACTGATGTGGCTCAGAATGGCGGGCAAAAGTCGTTATCGTTGAATCTTCAGGGTCCTTTGGAAATATCCGAAGAGGACAATACCATAAAATACACTATAATTTCTAAAAAAGCAGGCGTTGCAAGAACGGAATGGGTGCCTCTTAACGAGGATGAAACGTTTGGAATTGCTGCCACAAATCAAAGCAAAAGCATTCCAGTGTATGGTTTTGACAAAGATGCTGTTCTTCTTGCAAAGTCAGATGTTTTGGGAGATAGCGGGTTTATGGTGTATTATAATTTGGTGTTTCGAGAAGTTGATGATTTTAATACGCGGGAAGGCAGAATCACAAATATAACTGCAGCGGGGAATAACAAAGTATCAGGAGGAACTGTAAAATTAATGATACGACGAAATCCTCAGATTGTTTCACCATCACCGTCAAAGCTTGGCGGAAAGCTGATTTCAACAAAAGTTTTGCTTTCGTTGTCGTAATAAACAAACGGTGATATTATTGCCAAAAACTCAAGAAGAATGTTTGCTCGAAGAACAGGTGCGTCCGAAATCATAGGGGCTATGCTGACTTTTGCTATCGGAGTTGCGATATTGGGCGGGGTGGTTCTGATTTTCAGCGTGATGCAATCGAATGTTTTAAGGGATATTCGTCTACCTCAATCAATGGAAGTGCTTAATTATGTTGCCGCATCTTCAACAAATCTTGTTAGGATAAATGCCAGTTCATCTTATGTTATGTTAACACTTCCTAGAAAAATCGGCGATTTGGATTATATTATAACTGGAAATGAAAATGGCGATAAAATCATGCTCATAAGCTCAGAAATTTCAGCAAATGTTTCTTCACCAGCACCTTTCAGAGGGTTTTTTGAAAGCAATTATGAAAAGGTTAGGATACAATACGATGCCGGAAATATAAGTATAAGGGGTGTTTCTAATTAAAAAAATAAGGCTTAAAAACGCGATTACCGCAATTTCAAAAAAGTATTCCTTTTCTGCGAATTCAGATGGCTCTGGCGTTACAGCGAATAGACAAATTAATGCTTCTGTTTCCAGAAATACGAGCGTACCGGCTATGGGGCGGTACCCTAGAGATCTGACAAAGGGTTTTAGAAAATTGAAAACATTTGTTCAAATCTATAAAGAAAACGAAAGACTGAAATCAATGGCACCCCCTATTAATGTTTTTTTGGGTAATGCACCAGGTACGGAGGCACTTGGACGGCTTCCTATGGGCGGAGACGTTGGCGGAGGAAGAAGAACTGGAAGCGGCGGCGGAACTGTTGCTGTTTCTGCTGATGTTTTAGAGCAGCGTCCGATTGACATATCGCACATAGAAAAATCATATGTTTCAAAGCCTTACAACGATGAAGAGTTGAGGAGCTTTAATTTGCAGTATAATCTTTCTCCGTTAAATCCCAAACCGGGCGAAAAAGTGTTTTCATGGGCATCTGTAAAATGGGCTGATGAAGCAAATAGCTTGATTTATTTTGTGAATGAAGAAAAGCTTGCGGAAAGCGATTTAATACAAATAAAGAGGATAAAGCAAGTTATTGAAGAAAAAATCGACGTCTCATTCGATTCTCTTCAGACGGCGTCTGCTATATCGTATTTGAAAAAAGCGATTGATGCAATAATCATACAGTTCGGGATATTTGTGTCCGCGGACAAGCGTACACTCTATGAATATTACATATTGCGGGATTTTGTGGGTTATGGCAGGCTGCAGCCGCTCATGAACGATCCGAATATAGAGGATATAAGCTGTGATGGTATTAATATTCCTATTTTCATCTATCATAGAAACCCGTTGATAGGTTCGCTTAAGACGAATGTTGTTTTTGATACCAAGGATGAGCTCGACGACTTTGTGACGCGCCTTTCACAAAAATGCGGCAGAAGCATATCGGTTTCAGAGCCGTTGTCTGAAGGCGCGCTTCCTGAAGGCTCCCGTGTGCAGGCAACTCTTGGCACTGATATAGCCCGGCGCGGTTCGAATTTCACCATAAGAAAATTCACATCAGATCCGCTTACTCCAATGCATCTTCTTGCATCAGGCACATTGAATGAGAAGATGCTCGCATATTTTTGGTATGCTATAGAGAACAATGCGTCTATCTTGATATCCGGGCCTACTGCATCAGGAAAAACGTCGCTTCTTAATGCGCTTTCACTATTCATTAAGCCGTCGCTTAAAATCGTGACTATAGAGGATACGCCGGAACTTAAACTGCCGCATACACACTGGGTGCCGGAAGTTTCAAGGCAGGGTGTTCTGGGAATGGGCAGTAAGATGGTCGGTGAAGTAAGCATGTTCGATCTTCTAAAGGGCTCGCTGAGGCAGAGGCCAGATTACATAATAGTCGGAGAAGTCCGAGGCGATGAAGCATATGTCCTTTTCCAGCAGATGGCGAGCGGACACTCAGGACTTTCCACAATTCATGCAGATTCGATAGATAAGGTGGTTGACAGGCTCACCACACCGCCGATAAATCTGCCTCCAATGCTTCTTGAGACACTGGATTTTGTTATCTTCGTAAAGCACATAAGGTACCGGGGAAGATATGTGCGCCGCATAATGGAAGTGAGAGAAATACAGAAATATGACACAAAAGACAAAGAGATAAAGACTTTGCGCGTTTTTAGATGGTTTCCGAAAACCGATAAGTTTGATACTGATGCGAGTTCGGCGCTTTTGAAAAAAATATCTCTTGATACGGGTATAACTGAGGAGCAGGTGAAGGCCGAAATAAACAAGCGCATAAAGGTAATCAAATGGCTCAAGGAAAATAAGATAACTGATTATAGGGATGTCGGAAGGATAATAGCTGCATTTTACACGAATCCTGACGCGCTTCTTGAAGAGCTTTCGGAGCAATAATGTTCGGATATCCGAATGTTTGAATGCAGAACGAAATTAATCGATGTTTGAGAAATGGCATTTATTCCATCTGCTATAATCGGGACACGGGGGCGAATTATGGCTGAAGATTTCAACGAAAAATATATTTCAATATCCTATAGAGTAATGGGGAATTTTGTAGGGCAGTATCTTGTTGATGAGTTGAGAGACTTAAGGCCGGATATACAAAAGGCAAATATCGGAATATCCCTTATAGAATATTTATCTGTTTCTTTATTTACCTCCCTCATAGTTTTTGTTTTCCAAGTACCTTTGATTTCGATAATAATGATGCTCCTTTTGAAGTCCGTCCTGTTGGGGCTTATCTCGGGATTTCTTTTCGGGCTTTTTTGCGCAATTGGCATCTTTTCACTTTTTTATTTTTATCCTTCGCTTCGCGTGCAAGCTCGATGTAAAAAGATAAATGAATCTCTTCCGTTTGCAATGTTTTACCTTACGACAATATCCGGCTCCGGAACCCCGCCTCTTTTAATGTTCAAAATGCTTGCACAGTTCAAAGAATATGAGGAGATTTCCGAGGAGGCAAAAAAAATAGTTTATGATGTTGATATTGCGGGGATGAGTGTAACAAAAGCTCTTGAAAATGCGGCAGGTCGAACGCCTTCGAACCATTTAAGGGAAATCTATTGGGGTATAACTAATAGCCTTACAACTGGAGGTGATTTGAAAAGCCTGCTTTATGAGAAAGCAAACAGTGCTATGGAAGAGTATAAAAGAAGCCTTAGCGGGTTTACTGCAATGCTTTCAACACTTACTGAAATATATTTAACCGGTGTTGTGGTGGGCTCGATATTTTTCATGGTGCTTTCAACCATAATGAGCAGTTTTGGAAGCGACACAACGACAATAATAAACCTGCAACTGGCAGTAACATTCATACTGCTTCCGATATTATCTGTTGCGTTTATTGCGGTATTGAAGCAGATTTCGCCAGCCCATGCGATATGAAGTTAAGGGGATTTAATGGATTTTTCATCAGAAGAAAAAAAGCGCGGTATCGTAATTCGCATTTCAGTGATAGCCTTTGCCATATTCTTCGTGCTTGCAATTCTTCTTGGGCATTTTATTTCTTCACAAGCAGGCTTGCTTTTATTTGTTATGGCGATACTTGCCGGAAGCATTCCGATTTCAGTGTTCGAATATCTAAAATATACTAAATTCCGAAAGATGGAGGAGCATTTTCCTACGTTTCTCGAGGACTTTTCTGAAGCTAAAAAAAGCGGAATGATGTTTCCACAGGCTTTTTTAAGCATATCCAAGACAGAGTATGGCAGTCTATCTAATGAGATTAGGATATCTGCTGCCCAATTGAGCTGGTACGTACCATTTCCAAAAGTTATGAAACAGCTTTCAATACGTGTGGGGGGCAGCCGGCTTATGAAGCAGGCGTTTACTATCATAAATGAAGCATATACTTCTGGCGGAGATGTTGCGGAAACTATGAGTTCGCTTGCGACAAACGTCAATAAGATAAAACAGATAGAAGATGAGCGAAGAAGCATAATGAGCGAGCAGGTTTTTGTTACCTATTTCATATATATTCTTTTTATCGGGATTTTGGCCGGATTGTATGCTGTGTTAATACCGATGACATCAATAAATACTGCCGGAAATATGACCGCAGATTCACCGTCAATGCCTGTTGGTGGCATTAGCATAGGCCAACCGACAAATTACTGCGGTGAAATGCCGACAATGTGCAATATTGGCGAAGCCATAGGATTTTCTGAGAAAGGCATTTATTTTAAAACGCTTTTCTTTTTAATGTCTACAGTACAAGCTATTTGTTCCGGAGTTATTGCAGGGCAAATCGAGGAAGGAAATCTCATAGCGGGACTGAAGCATGTGGGAATACTTCTGTTTGTTGATGTTCTCTCATTTTTGATATTTTTTTAATGTTTTTTAGAATATGGGATGATATATGAAAATAAAACGCAAGGCACAGGTAAAATTCGACTTCATAATAGGTTTTTTTCTCTTCACTGTAGCGGTTGTTTACAGCGCATATTCTGCGATTCAAATATTTCCAAGGTATGTTGCGCAATCTACGGATAATGACATGCTGCTTGAAGCGTGGAGGTCAAGCGACGAATTCATGAGGTTAACCGAAAAGGACGGCACAATCGATGTTAACTCTTTGAAAAATTTCTCATACTGTTTTCATTATATCTATAACAACGCAACCTCAAGAGGTAATTACACGTATGTCAAAGATATTCTCAACATCAGGAATTCGAGTGATATACACTTGACATTTGATGTTATCCTTTTTGGAATTACGAATACCGGAAACAATAGTATCCGAAACGGGACTGTGATGCTTCGTAGAGCGGCATATAATATTTCTATCAGAAACACATCGAGGTATTTTAACGAAATTCGCACTGTCGGAGAGTGGTCAAACGCAACTGTTGAAGTAGGGCTTCCGGCAGAAAACTATTCTGTTTCAAAAATAGATTACGATGGTGAATTCGTAATATTGCAAAAAAGAATGATTGATTGCGGGCCGAACGTACCGACGCTCGCTCCAAACGCTGTTGTTCGCAGATATAGTATCTACAATGGGAGTGTTGCTATGGCGGAGATAACTTATTGGTGAGCTTATGGTTCTTTCATTTTTCGGATTCCGAAGGAAGGGATTTATGCATGCACTTGAGGGCTTAATCGCAGCCATTGTGCTGTTTTTTTATTTTTCTTCTGCATCGTTTCCGCCGCTTCAGATCAACGATTGGACTTATAATTCTATGAAACAGGCAGGAACGGAATATATAACCAGTATAGAAAAATCTGATGCTTCCGAGTTGATTGTTCAGGACAGCAGAGTTTTCTCAAAGATAACAAACGCCCTTTTTGAGACATCTGATATTTCTATTATAAAAGGAGGGATTCTGCCTAAAGATCTTCTCGTGGGGCTTTTGGGGCGTTCCGGCAATAGCACTATTGTTTTAGGCGGGACTCCAAGACCCTATAATGGATGGTGCAGAAGTAACGGTTGGCATCCAGATGCGATATATCGTTCAGACTGTATAGAAAATACAACAAATGGTTTAGGGTATCGAACAGTTCTTGTAGATTTGGACGGTGATGATGTATACGATGCTGTTTATGTGGATTTAGACGATGATGGACTGTATGACGCTCCATTCGAAGGACCTTTTTTTGAGGATGGCTATGTGAACATTGGAACAAATAACTATTACATCAAATATATTGACAGCGATGAAGAATCCATCAACTTTGTTAATATTACATCTTTTAATTATTTCAAGAATGTTCAAAACGTAACTATAAATGGCAGAAATACGCGTTTTATATATTATGTCGCAGATATGTCCGGCGATATCTCTCAATATGATGTTATTCTGATAACTGATCCGATAGACCTCACATCATACTTGCCAAAATTGAAGAATTTCTTGCTTTCAGGCAAGGGAATTGTTGAGGTCGTAAACATGACTGATAGTAATTATAATTTGGCTCAGAAGGATTTGTTCGGGCTGGTAAATGCAAGTTATGGCGTTATCGGAAATGGTAATGAAGCGATTTTATCAGAAAGTGTGCGTTCGGTTTCCGAGCCGCTAAGGATAAAAGATTATTTTTCAGGCATTCCAATACGCGCAGAGGTTAGTATACCTACAGCAGCATATGATGTTTTTGGCATTTCAATGCCAAATAATGTTCGTGTCGGTTTCCTTAATCTGACTTCTGGCGACATAAGCATTGCCATAGCAAATATCAGCGGAATTTACAGTTCATTTTATGTAGATTCGAATATAGATTATAATTTTTCAAACCCGCCTGAAGATGAGACGCCGTACGTGGTTGGGAATTCGATTAATACAACATCTCATGAATATGTAATAAAATCTATTGATCCAAATGGCAATTATGTTGATGTGCGGCCGTCTTTGAACGCTACGTTAACGAATTTTTTCAACCCGCTTTTGATTATTCCGAATGAAGATTCCTGGGCTGTTGCAGAACAGGTAAATTCATACCATGATAATGCAATGTCTCTTTTTGAATCGTTTAATATTTCTTTTTCAGAGCTGCCCGTGCTTGGAGATAATACTACGCTTCTTGCAGGAAATCACAAATATGGGCGAATCAATCATACGGAATCCTATTTAATATATCTATCGGGGTCTCCAGTTCTTGGCAATCCGGCAACTCTGCCCCCCGGAATACCCAGTTATGCAAGTACAACAACGCCTTTTTTTGATCGCGAGTATAATATTTCAGTTACGGATAATTTTGGTGTATTTAAATTGAATATTGATTTAAACGAAAACTTGGCGTATGATGATGCTGGAGAAGGCCATAATAACAATACTAATTTTCCCGCCGGTTCAGGCACTTATCGTGTTGTTATTTTGTCTCAAAACTTTACCAATTTTACGCGGTTCTCAATGATTTTTAATGCGTCAATTACTAATGTTTCAGGCTCTCTTTTCCTGAATGTTGACTTAAATAACGATTTAACTTACAATGGCGTTGGAGAAGGGCCGTTTGCCGATAATGACGTGCTCAAAATAGGTCCTGAACGATACCGTATGGATATTGCGCCGGACGGTTATTCTGCAAAATTTACTATCTATGCGAGAGATGCAGTTCCGGCAGCTATTGCAGGTAATAAATATACTGGAAGGACTGTGTGGATGCCCGATATGGCTAAAGGACGTGCAGATTCTTGGAATTATCTTGTTGCTGCAATGTTGTGGGCGTCTCCAAAGAACGAAGATGTGCTTAAATCGTCTGGCTATCGCAACATAGTATCAAGCAAGAAAGTCTTTTTGAATACCGATGACGTTTTTCAGCCATATATTGTTGAATTTTCACGAAGGTATGGATAGGCTACTTAAGACATATCTATAAATAGCTTCTTCAAAAATATTGTTTTAGATAATTATGGCACGTTACAGATGTTCTGCATGCATGGCAGAAATAGATGCAACAAGCGCGCCGAAAGTCTGCGCATTATGCAATGCAAAAAGCACGTTGAAGAAAGTGAATCCAGAAACCGACAGCCACTGTGCAGGATGTACTGGATGCTGCGGGCATTAGGGAGTTGTTTTTGCGGTTCATATATAGCTATATATATTAGCGTAAGCAACATTATTTGTGATCTCTATGAGTGGAAAAGCGACTGAAGTCATTTTTACTGAAAAAGTGCCTGCCTTGAAAAATCCCATACTTATCGAAGGGCTTCCAGGTATCGGATATATTGGAAGAAATGCCGTCGGCTATCTTCTTGATGAGCTTAAGGCAGTGAAATTCGCGGAAATTCATTCGCATCATTTTCCTTTTGTAGTGCTTCTTGATCCGAAAAAAAATGGGGTTATAACACCGATTAAAAACGAATTTTATTACGTTAAGGGAAAAGGGCGCGATATAGTCATTCTCATCGGAGATGCACAAAGCATAACTCCTGAAGGCCATTATCAGATTGTTGACACAATCCTTGATGTATGCGTAAAGCTTGGCGTAAAGGAAATGATAACACTTGGCGGATTTGCTACCGGAGTTTTATCCGAACAGAAGCCGCGCGTTTTAGGAGCGGGAATAGACTTAAAGATAATGGATTCTTTTGAGAAGCTTGGCGTGGTTTTTAAGAACACCAATATTGGCCAGATTATAGGGGCGTCAGGTCTTTTGATAAGCCTCGGAAACCAGCGCGGCATAGAAGGCGTTTGCCTTATGGGTGAAACGTCAGGAATGCTTCTTTCAGATCCAAAATCAACTGAGTCTGTCCTTGAAATCATCACAAAATACCTCGGCATAAAAATTGACATGACTAAGCTTGATGCAAAGATAAAAGAAATCGAAAAAATTATCGAGAAAATCGAGAGTTTGCAGGGGAAAATTGCGTCGACATCTGGCGCTTCGCCTTCGAAAAAGAAGGAAGAGCTTGGATATATCGGGTAAGGGCGAATCAGTGAAAGTTGAGCCTTATGTTACAGAGGTTACAGAGGCTGCAGGAAAATATGCAAAAGCAGCAATAGAACGGCAAGATAGCCTCTATCAGGCAATTCTGATGCGCTTTGCGCAAGAAGATACTACAGTGTTAATTACAGAGTTCGAATTTCTGAAGTATATTGCAGATGAACGAAAGATACATAAGCGCCTTATGCAAATGGAGGCTATCGGACTGGTCGTAATACATCCAGCAAAAGACAATCTTCTTAGAACGCCTATTTACGAAATTACGCCTTTAGGAAAAGAGACTGCAAAAATACTGGAAGATTTTGAGATAAAAACCGGATATCCTACTACATGCGACATTGTAAAAAGAACGCTGGAAATCTATACGGATAAAAAATATCCTACGCTGGCTAAAGAAATGAAAGCAATAATTAATGAAATTATCTCTGGAAAAACAACTTTCGAAGACATTATGGCGAAAGCGCATATTTGAACAAAATTATTCCACCTTTACCGCATTAACAATTCCATCCTGTCCCGGCCTTGATGTTACGCGCGCCTTTCCGGATTCTGTTTGTATTATTGCGCCGCATGTTATGACTTTTTGCCTGACAAAGTGCGGGTTTGCGTGGTTTTCAAGAACATCAGTTATTTTCACTTTCTTTGTTGTTTTTGCAATTTGATCGATTAAATTTGCGAATTCAGTTGCGCGAAGCTTAAGCTTGATGTTTCCGCCTTTTGTTCGCGCCTTTTTCAATTTGTTTACACCAATAGTAGTTTTTATTGCATCGCCGCCCATTTCATGCTTGCGCATCTTTTTCATGGTGGAATGCATTCCGCCGGTTGGTTTTCTTTTGGAGTTTTGCTGTACTATGACCATGGATAATCACTTTTTCTCAATTATTGCTTAAATTAGAGGATGACAAACCTTTAAATACTTACCGTATGAAGTTATGAAAGATACTAAAATGTGTGATGATATGAGCAATAGACCACTTGACCTGCTTGACAATGCAAAAGGAAAACGTGTGATAGTGAAGCTTAAAAACAACCGCCAGATTTCGGGCATTTTAAGAGCACTTGATATTCATTTGAATATGTGGATTGACGATGCAGAAGTTGCGGAAGAAGACAAAACTACTAAATACGGCAAGGTTTTGGTCCGTGGAGATAGCATAATTTTTGCAAGCCCTACGGAGTGATTTTTAAAATATTTATTGGAGGACTGATTCGAGGTTCCTCATAACCTCGAGCACTTGGGCGCGTTGCTTCGCAACGCACCTGTTTAATAAACCAAAATATGATATTAATGGAGGACTGATTTTATTCCAGCAGTAAGAAAATTCTCAAAAGGAAAGCCATCATTTGGTAAAATGAACAAGGACGGTCCGCACAAAATGTGCAGGCGATGCGGCAAACACAGTTACCACACATCAAAGAAAACCTGCGCAACCTGTGGTTTTGGAAAAACCGCAAAGCTAAGAACTTATTCGTGGCAGAATAAACATAGTTCTGGCGGCAGAAAGAGATAATCGCTTTTTTGAACGTATATAAAACCAAGTGCACTAATTATATTTCGTAGTGTTCTTTATGTCTAAAATAGTTATTTTAACAGGCATTCCGGGAAGCGGGAAAACAAGCATTCTGACAGAATCTGTCGCAGTTCTTAATCGAGAAGGAAAAAAGACCGTGTCTGTCAATTTCGGCGATGTAATGTTTGAAACCTCAGGTGTTGCGCACCGGGATGAAATGCGCAAACTACCTCAGGAAAAGCAAGTTGAAAACCAGAAAAAGGCTGCTGAAAAAATCGCTCAGATGGCTAGACGAGAAAACGTAATTGTGGATACGCATTGCACAATAAAAACGCCTTTGGGTTATCTTTGCGGCCTGCCAGAATGGGTTTTGAAAAATATTAAGCCCAATGTAATAGTTCTTGTCGAAGCAGATCCTTCTGAAATTAAAAGCAGGCGCGACTCTGATGAAAGCCGCAAGCGCGACGAAGAATCTAGCGAGGATATTGACGCGCACCAGATATTGAATCGCGCAGCAGCAATCTCTTATTGCATGCTCACCGGCGCGACAATGAAAATAATAAAGAACCGCAATGATTATCTTCTTGATGCGGTGAAAGATTTAATAAGGTTGTTTTAAATGTCTTTTGATTTTAAAGAAGTTTTTGCGCCGGACTGGAAAAAGGTATTGTTCTCATTTGTTCTTTTATTTCTGGTTCTGTATTTTGCGCCATGCAAGGTGTCGTTTACACAAAGCATGGGAAATCCGGTAGGATATTATTGGAGTGTCTGCAGTAATATGATTTCTTTTTCGGAACTCATGAACCCTGAAGCATGCGGCGTGCAATTTTCATTTTTCGGAATTCTTGAGTTTTCAGATCGTATGCTTTTGGGGTTGTCTTTTAGCATCTTGATCATATATGCTGTGTCTTATATCGTTTCATCTCTTATAGTCTTCTATTTCAAAGGAATGTCTTCAAGAAATACTGAAAGAATATAAAGAGCACCCTACCTTTAACACAGTATGGAACCATTATCAAGCGTCATAAATATTATTTTGCATCTGGACATATACCTTAATCAGATAGTTCTGGAATATAAAAGCACCACCTATGCAATACTTTTTTTAATCATATTTTTAGAAACCGGGTTTGTGGCGACACCGTTTCTTCCCGGAGATTCTCTTCTTTTTGCTGCAGGGGCAATTGCTGCACTCGGTTCTCTTAATCCGTTTTGGTTGATAGTTTTGCTTTCAATAGCAGCGATACTTGGAGACAATATGAATTATTGGATCGGGCGCCACGCCGGTAGTAGACTGTATTCTTTGGAGACGCGGTTTATCAAAAAAGAACATTTTGATAAGACTCAGCAGTTCTACGAAAAACATGGCGGAAAGACAATAATTCTTGCCAGATTTCTTCCGATAATCCGCACATTTGCGCCGTTTGTCGCAGGCATAGGGAAGATGAGCTACTCGCGCTTTCTGGAGTATAATGTGATTGGCGGAATTGTATGGGTTGCATTATTTATATCCGCAGGCTATTATTTCGGCAACATTCCAATAATAAAGCAGAACTTTACAATGGTGATAATGGCGATAATAGTAATCACAATGGCGCCTGCTGTGATTGGGTTTCTGAAGCATTATAGAAAGCAGAAATAGAGCGCTATAAATTTCGAGTATTTTGTTTTATCAGGGCATTATTTTTGATTGTTTCTACGAGTTACTTCAAATACGGTGTATGAAAGCATAATTATTCGTCGACATTTGTCGTGGGTAGGTTTATATACTGTAGATACCATATGGTAGTTACTTTATGGTGGTATTATAGGTTTAGTCCGAGCGCCGCAAGAACCCTGCCCGCTTTAGCGGGCGGATGAATTGCGTCACCAGCTTCTAAGCGCTCGGAATTCAAGAATCATTAGATTTTTCTTCTAGAAAACCTAAGAATAGGGCAGGGAACGAACCTTGCCCTATGCAAAGGATGAGACTTGCTTACTGTTAGGTTTCTTTCCCTTAAAAAGATTTGGTGACTAAAATGAAAATTGACCTGATTAGCGGCAGCCATGCCGTAGGAGAAGCGAATTACCACCTGCAGTTTACACCTGCATACCGAAAGGGAATTTTTGCGGACGACGCAGTACGAATCCTGACAAGAGATTACCTCCTTGCATCGGCAAAAAAGCACGGAATAACCATTTCAGCAATGGGATTCGGACCAGATCACTGCCACGTTTTTACAGCAGAGTGCAAAAATTTCAGTGTTTCAAAAATTGCA
Source organism: Nanoarchaeota archaeon (assembly GCA_018897155.1). Lineage (NCBI taxonomy): Archaea > Nanobdellati > Nanobdellota > Nanobdellota archaeon. The sequence continues at coordinate 26,514 of JAHILE010000035.1, forward strand.
AATTTGCTCAAAGGTTTTTCGTCAAGGATGATGAGAAAAAACCATTGGGATTTGTTCAGAAAAGACCTTTACGGCGATAAATTCTGGTCCGGAGGATATTTTTACAGAACTGTCGGCGCAGTAAATTCAGAAACTGTAAAGCATTATGTTGAACAGTCGCAACAGAAGCATTGGCATAAAACATTATCTACAAAGCCGAATTTCGGCGCACAAAGTAAGCTGATTCAGTTTGCGGCGTAAGTCATGCATGAAACGCCGCGCCATTTATGGCGCGGTAGTTTAC
>JAHILE010000036.1 GCA_018897155.1 Nanoarchaeota archaeon
ATAACTCCTATTCGTATCTCCGCTTGGCGCAACCACACCATTCGTCGTATTCCAGCTTGTGATTTTTGTATTGTTTATTATGCCAATACCCTGGATCTTGATATATGATACGTTGCTGTCATTTAAGCTTTGCAGCTTGAGCCAGGACGTATCCACATCGGTAATCCTTAAAGTTGCCGTCGTCCCGTTTACAATCACTGGAACTTTCAGCAACCACTCTTTATTTCCTAAATCCTCTAGATAAAAAGCATTAGCTATCGACTGATTTATTGAGGTCATATTCTCGTCGGCATTTGCTCCGTAAACATATATCGCCCAGCCGGACGCGCCGTTTGTGTAGGAAGACATTGCAAATGCAGGTGATGCAAAATACGCAAAAACCGAAATCAGAATAACTGAAAATGAAATCAGAAGAAGTTTATTATTGCTCTCTCTCTCTCTCTCTCTTTATGTCCAGAAAAAGCGATGACACCATGCATGACTACCAATTACTATTGCGCACGACGGCTATATATAGATTTATAGATTATATGATTTTGCGCGAAATTCTCATTTCGCCTCTTTTTCAAGTTCCTTAAGGATTTTCTCCATTTTTGCTTTCAGTTCAGGCAAATCATATTTTACAACATCCCAAACAACATTCATGTCAACGCCAAAATAATTATGCGCTAATTTATCACGCGTGCCTGTAATAGCACTCCATTTTATCTGCGGGTATTTAGCGGTGAATTCAACAGGCAGATTTTTTGCAGCTTCTCCGACTATTTCTATTTCCCTGATGATTGCGCTTTGCCTCATTTTATCCGTTTCAAATTCGCTTTTCGAAAGCCTGAGAGAAAAAGATTCCACGTTTCTGATGCTTTCAAGAATGTGCTTAATGAAAATTGCGGGATCCTTTTTCATATGATTCGTACCTCCTCATTCAGGATTCGTTCCTTCAAAAGAGGATTAATCCCGTTATATGTTAAAAGATCAACGTCTTTTCCAATGGATTTTTCTAATTCCATCTCAAGCCCAACAAGATCAAACAGGCTGAACTTTTTTGCCTTTACTTTTATCAGGATGTCGACATCACTTTTTTTCTTCGCCTCCCCTCTTGCATACGAACCAAATATCCCTGCCCGTACAACACCATTGCGCTTAAGAATCGGAATTATGGCTCTTTTAATCGCCATCATATCATTTTTCATATCTTTCACCTATTCTATTATCAATTTTTTGCTTAATAAGGTTTTTTTGCGTTTTTGTCACCTTATGCATTTCATGCATAACGCCCTCATTATCACCCAATGCAGTTCGCTTTGGCAGCCACTTTTCCCCAATGCATTTCACCCGCCGCCAGCATCACCAAATCCTTTCGTTCACCATGTTCACTTTAGGCTTTTTTGTGCCTACGGACACAAAAAATGCATTGCAGCCTTTTGCCATCTCGCATGGAAACACAAGGCAAAACCTTAGGCGTATTTCAGCCACGTCCGAAACTCAAGGCGTGCCACTATTCAAGCATAAACCTTCTTTTCGCCATCCATAAAACTATTTCGATTTCCAAAATCCGTCGCGTCTTCATCCCGCAGCACCGTCCAATGCTCGTCCAAAATTCGTCGCCTGGACTGGAAACCGAATCCGTCGCTTTTTCAACCAGTATTCGTCGCCTGAAGTTTCCATAACATGCTGCTTTTCAGGCGAAATTTCTGGCAAATATCAATTCCGCATTTGGAAATTTACTTTTGCATCCTTCGGGCTGAACTCATAATAAACATTGTCGTCAAACCAGGCGCATCTGAAATTCTCCAGTTTTATCTTTGTCCGAAAAGACAAACCTGAAGCATAGAAAAATAATTGCGAAGCCACTTTTTCTACATTCTCAAAAGCAGCATCAGGCTTAAAATCAAGCACGTAAACCCGCCCGTTTCTTATCTGCAATACATCTATGTGCCCGCAGATGCTTGCATTAAGGTTTTTCTCAAAAAGCCAGACAGGAACTTCGCACGCAACAGTAGAAGAATCATTTATTAGCATGAAATTTTCAACTACGGAATGGCGTTCTTTATTCCTGTCGCATGCATGCAGAGCCAATTCAGCCAGCCGGCATGCGTTGTTGTACTTGCCTTCTTTTCTTACAGAAATGTTGATTTTTACCTGAGAGCATCTATCCTCGATTTTCTTGAAATAATCCGGGCATCCTGCTTCAAATCCCTTCAAATAATTTCCAAGACCTGAAAAACCGTTTACACAGAAAGATTCAAGCTTTGGAATGTGATATTGAAAGTCGTAATTCAGTCCGTTGTGCTCAAATGTCTTTTCAAAAAGAACATTTTTCCCATAATCTTTCAAAAAATCAGTGCGCAGCTTGTTATATGTGCAGATATTCGAAAATTCTTTAAGCCATGAATGAACCGCGCTTTTTGAGATATTGACCTTAAAGCGCCTGTTTGTATTATTGGCGGATTCCTCAAGCGTATTGCCGAGATTATAAGCGCATAAAGTGTTTGTGATGATTTTCGGGCTGTAAGTCTTTCCAGCCATTTCATCATCGACAAACGTCTTGCCGCAATTCCTGCAAAAATAGAGTTGCCTGAAATTGAGTTTTGTCTTACGCATACCTTTTTTTAATAATATTCTTTTTGCCGCACACCTTACAAGAAATGTTTTCTGTTTGCATTTCAGAAACCTTTTATTTCAATGATTTTTCATCTCGTCACTTCAAACCCCTCAACCTGCGCTTTTAATTCGCGCGCCTTCTGATTTTTCTCAAAATGTGTGCGCACCGGCGCAACCATTTCATTAATGCTGCGCGCAACCGCCGCCTTCAAATCCATCGGGTGAATCTTTCCTGCCGTGTATTGCTCTTTCAATTCATTAAAATTTGCAAGCTCCAAATCGCCGCCAAATTTCGCCGGGCGTTCAAGTTTCAGTTTGTTGAATTTCGGGAAAACAAGATACTCCGCATATTCCATAATCGGGTTCTCTCCTACCTGCTTTTCAGGGCAGTATGCCTTTGTGATTTTGCGTTTCACATCTTCCTCGGAATCGGTCATAAATATTGCTGAATCAGGAATTGATTTTGACATTTTCATTGCGATTGCGCGTTCTGTTGCGTCTTTGATATCGGTTTTCGGCTGTCCCAGGCCCATCAGCATGTGGTGATGCACTGCAACCGGCTTCCAGAATCCTAATTTAGGCCCGGTTTCGCGCGCAAGCATATTCACCTTGCGCTGGTCCATCCCAAGCTGTGTTATATCTGCTTTCAGCTCGAAAATATCCGCAGCCTGCATGCACGGATAGAAAATCTGCGAAGCGTATAGCGATTCCGATTCGCTTCGGCCCATTATCTGCGAGCAGCGGATTATTCGGTTCATGGTTGTGGTTCGCGCGACATTCATCACGGTTTTCCAGTAAGTGTCCTCTTTCATTAATTCACTCGCCCAGACGAACTCCACATTCTTGAAATCCATGTCGCAGGCGCGCCATATTTCAATCAGGTATTTTCCGACAGCCTGGATTTTTTCAAGATCGCCGCCCATTTTGTTGTTCGCCCATGCGTGCCAGTCTGCGACAAACATCTTGAATTTGCAGCCTGCTTTTGTCATGCGGTTCACGTTTGTTGCGCGCAAAATTCCCTGCGCAAGATGCATCTTTCCTGACGGCTCGAAACCATCATAGGCTATAGGATGCGCTTTTTCTGCAAATAGCGCGCGAAGCTCATCTTCCGTGATTATTTCTCCGCCTTCAGCAACTGATTTTACAAGAACTATTCTTTCTTCGAGATTCATGAAATTACATTTGTATATACTTTTTTATAAATAGCAGTATATCGTTTTTGAGTTTCGCATCTTGAAATAAGGCAAATTCTTTCTCATCCATAAGATTCTTGTAGCCTCCGCACCACATATTCGCTCTTTTTCTGAAGAAAAAATCAGCCATTTTTTCTGCATCATCCCAGCCCCATTTGTCATGGCAATAAACTATGTGTTCAAGAACATATTGTTTTATGAATTCTTTGTCGAGGCTCATTATTTCTGATTCTGCTTCTTGTTCCTGTACTTTGCCACCCTCGTCGCTTAATAATGATTTAAGATACGTTTCAGGGTTTTTTGCAGCTTGAGATATATGAACCATTTCATGCGCTACTAAAAACAATACTCCTGAAATAGACAAAAAACTCTTTGCAGAGTTCAGATAAAGTAATATTCCGCGTTCATATTCAGATGCAGATGCAGATGTAATAAAGACCTCGCTCCAGCAATCGGGTTCGTATGGATGAATCTCTTTGTCAGACACAAATTCGCCTGTAAGTATGTATATTTTCCAGCCTTCGGGATAGCCGATTTTATCCGCAAGATACTTGACATTTTTTGGAAAATTTTCCATGTTGTTTTTCCAGAATTCCTGCCGATTTTTGAGAAGTCCGTCTCTTGCTTTTTGCAATCCCAAATCTCCAAGTTTTTTGTAATCGAAAGAAGCCATGGCAAGACCTGAAAAATAATGAGTGGGGTCGCCGCGATTTTCAGATTTCCGGATATTTCCGCCCTCGCGAAGCGAGATCGGTGGTTTTTCTCTTTCTTCAACACGAAGTGTTGGAGATGTGAAAAAACGAAGTTTTTTCTTCATCTACCCGGATTTGTCTTTCTCTTTTTACAAAAAGAGAAAGAAATCGTTTGAACGCGAATCGCCGGCTGTTTCTAACCGCAATGGGTCGCTTCTAAGCCGAGCACGCTTAGCTTTTTCGGGTGCGAAAAAGTGTGAAAATTCGAAGAATTTTCAAGTGTGCGAAGGGTTTCCGCCCTCGGCAAAGCCGAGGTCGGTGAAAGCGTGAACCGATTTTGCGGTTCCCCGAAGCCGGAAGTCTACCATTCTAACATGCGAAGCAAGTTGGAAGCTTGTGAAAGCTTGCTTTCACAAGAAGTTATCCTACGACCCCTTCGCATTTTCATTGTGATATCAACTTTATAAAAAGAGCGCGACTTATCAACCGTTATTTAAGGAAAACGGTAGTGCATTGGTCACTACAGCCCATCTAAAAAGCTTAAATTAATGCTTTTGCATAACGTTCCTTGCGGGTCCGTAGCTCAGTTTGGATAGAGCAGGGGCGTCCTAAGCCCAAGGTCGTGGGTTCAAAATTGTTCTTTTCCGAAAGAACAATGAATATCTCACCGGGCTCGCCATTCTTTTATTTGGCGTGCGTTCCATATTTTGTCGCAGATATCAGGCTGTCAAGAAGATTCCTTATTTTATCTATTCCGCCGACGCATTTCATTACGATTTCCGGCTCATCGTCGCCGTCAACGCTTTCTATTTCTATTGTTCCGATATCAAGAAGCCGCTCGATGAAGTTCTGCTTTATTGTGTAGTTTGCCACACGGTCTGTCTGAAGATACGTTTCTTCTATTGAAAGAATTCCTTTTTTCTCGGCAATTCTTTGGTCGGATATATAGAACCGGTTTACACGTATGCTGATTTCAGCCCACAAAATATGCAAAAGCCCGATAATTGGCAGAATAAATAAATATGGCGTTAATGTTGCGGGAATAGATATGCCTGCAATGCCGAAGTATACGACAATCCATGCCATTATCCAAACGAAGCCGGCAAGATACAATTTTAAAAATGCGATGCGCGTGGAATTGAACTTAAGGAGCATCTTTTCGTTCATGAGAGATTATTTGCGCGCGGGAATATTTATATTGATTAAACGATTCATCTGCCCTAAAATGAGCTTTTTATACTTTGCATGCGAAGATGAATTATGCTTGAAAAACTGCGCGACGCGCTCTCAAAGTTTGCGCGAATCGGAGTTGCTGATAAAAATGCAGTGGACGCGCTGATAAAAGAGATTCAGCGCACGCTGATTCAGTCAGACGTTGATGTTAAGTTGGTTTTTGACCTGTCAAAGCGCATAAAAGACGAAGCACTTGACGAAAAGATTCCAAAGGGACTTACGCGCAGGGAGCATATTATTAATATTGTACATAGTGAACTGACGCGGTTTTTGGGCGAAAAAGCTCCGGTAATAGAGCTTAAGGCGCAAAAAATTCTTCTTGTCGGGCTTTTCGGCTCCGGAAAGACTACGTCTTCCGCAAAAATTGCGAAATTCTACATGAAAAAAGGTCTAACAGTCGGGCTTATTTCCTGCGACACCTGGAGGCCAGCGGCGTATGAGCAATTAAAGCAGCTTGGTGAGAAAATCGGCGTCGAGGTTTATGGCGAACCGAAGGAAAAAAAAGCGTCTAAAATTGTGAAAGATGGTTTGAAGCATTTCGCGGACAAAAAAATTGTAATAATTGACTCTGCCGGAAGATCTGCGCTTGATTCGGAATTACGCGAGGAGCTGGAGGATGTTAATAAAGCTGCCGAAGCGGATGAACGTTTTCTTGTGCTTTCGGGCGATATAGGGCAGGCAGCAAAAAAGCAGGCAGATGAGTTCAATAAAATTGTCGGGCTTACGGGCGTAATTCTCACAAAAATGGATTCATCGGCAAAAGGCGGAGGCGCGCTATCTGCATGCTTTGCTTCAGGCATTAACGTGAAATTTATCGGAACTGGTGAAAAAGTTGATGATTTTGAGGTTTATGACCCTGTGCGATTTGTCGGAAGGCTTCTTGGAATGGGTGACCTTGAGGCATTGCTTGAAAAGGCAAAAGAGGCAATAGAGCCTGAAAAAGCGGCTGACTTTGTCCGCGGCGACTTCAATCTGCAGGACTTTTATAGCCAGATTGAATCCGTAAGCAAGATGGGCTCTTTTTCAAAGCTTCTTGAGATGATTCCCGGGATGAGTGCGGTAAAGCTACCAAAAGACATGATTGAAGTGCAGGAAAGCAAGATGAAGCGCTGGAAATACATCATGCAGTCTATGACAAAGGAAGAGAAGCTGAATCCGGATATTGTGGATTCCTCGCGAATACAGCGCATTGCAAAAGGCTCAGGCGCAAAACCTGAGGAGGTCAAGGAGCTCATCAAGAACTACAACCAGACAAAGAAGATGGTCAAGAAGATGCAGGGCGGAAAGGCGTTTAAGCGCGGACCTATGGCTGGTATGATGAAAAATATGGGTATGTAATGCAATTTCTAATTTTGATTCGTTCTAAAGTGATACTTTTAGCGATATTGGGTGCTGTTGCACAATTCGCAGAGCACATACACCTTAGCGTTATCTGCAAAGCTAAAACCGAGTCATTCAAAATTCTTGCGTTCAACGCTAAGATTTGAGCAAGAATTTTGGCATATATAAATCTTATGCAACAGCACCGCGATATTGCTCCAATATTAAGGTTTAAAAATTTGCGCGGATGTCAGTAAACTTGTGGATATTATGGACGTTTTGCTAAGGCTATTCAATCTACCTACTGAACATCTTGATGAACTCTTAGAAAAAGAAGAGATTGCGCGATTAAAAGGGCTTGCAGGAAACTACCTATTTATTGAGGATAAGAAAGTCAAATATTTCGACAAGTCCTACTCTAAGTTACTTACTAACGGGCAAATACCAAGTCTTAGTGAAGTGAAATTGTATTTTGTGCCTTTGAAAAACAAACAGTGTGCGTAATTTTTCATGTTTTACAAAAAATAGAATTTATTGTTTTTCTAACAACTTAGTGCTTTTAAAGCATTTAAATACAGGAATATAATTATTACTAATTAGTGATTATTATGAAATGGATAATTAATACGTTAATGAGCGCGGCTTTTTTCGTAATCTCTATAGCTGTACTGCTCCTCGTTTTCAACAGCTTTATGACAATCGCAGTGGCGCAGTCAAACAGAATGCTTGACTCAGAAGGCATTGGAATCGGCGCAACAAGCACTGGAATGGCTGTGAGCAAAACCGCAAGCGACGGGCAGGATGATTTGAGTATCGGAATCGCGCGAACAGAAGATAACGGGATTCTCATCCAGACAAAAGACGGAAGCATGAAGCTGAATCGGGATGGAATCGAGCTGCCGGGTTTGGTTTTTGAATAAAAATTCTATTTACGCTGCTTTACCATGCTGCGCAACCCCTACTGCAACAGCAATCCAGGCAAGGCCTCCGAAGAGGAACAAAAGAAATGCTATAAAAAGAGTGCCGTAGAATGAAGCGTCTGTAATGCCTAAAACGCGCTCAAGATGCCCTGCAAGCCATGAGCCAAGAAGCATACATAATGCGCCTATGATCCAGAAAAGCGCGAGTTTTCCTTCAGGAAGTTCCTGTTGATGCGCGGACATAATATATGTTTTGTGAGAATATGTATATATAGATGACTGCGCATGCAAGTGGTGGTGGACTGCACCCCTAAAAGTGGACAATTAGTTAAGTACACTTTCAACTAAATGATAGCTCTTTTTCTATGTATGCGCCGATAGCATTCATGCCTTCTCTTACAGTTTGAAAATCGCTGTTGTTCAAAACAAATCGTTGTATCAATCCAAAATCCCGTTCAATAGGATTCAG
>JAHILE010000037.1 GCA_018897155.1 Nanoarchaeota archaeon
AAAGGACAGCGGAATGCTCTTTCTTGCGGCTTTTGCAGGAAGCTTGTTTCTGTTTGTTGCGAATATCATGCTTTCCAAGCAGTTCGGCCCCGAGGGCTTTGGGAACTTCAAGACTGTTTTGTCTTTGTTCTTGTTTCTTCCTGCTTTGATTGAATTCGGCGCAGGGGCTACACTAACAAAATACATCGCCGAAGGCAATACAGGGATAATGTTGTTGAGCAGGAGATGTTGGTGATGCACGCATAATGTCTTGTATTCTGTAATAACTTACATACTTTTCTGTAAGGTATTACATAAAGCTTATATACTTTTAAAGCATATTATTCCGTATGACCGGCGTGGAAGAGCATAAAAAGACTCTGAAAGAACTGGAAGCAGACATTCTTGAAAAAATGCGGCTGCATCTTGTGCCCGAACGGCAGAAAATAATCGGATTTGCAGCTTCGGAAGCGGCAACGAATTGCTTTGCCATTCTTTTGCATAATAAAAACCTGATTTCTGCGGGATATAATGTGAACCACAAGCGGTTTGCATCTGTTGAACGCGCAAAAAGCACATTTTCTTTTGATTTTCCGCGCAAAAAAGAATTGATGGAACTATTGGTCAAGGAAGAAACCCTCAGGGACAGGCTATGCTACGGCAGAAGCAAATCCCCGTCTGAAGCAGAAGAGGCGATAAAAATATTTTTTGAGATAAAGAAAATTGTAAGCGATGAAACCGGTGAGGACTTATGAAAAAAGAAGACGTTTTGCCGTATGTTTATGATTTTACGCGAATACTGGCGGTCAAGATTGGCGGAAAAGCAGATGATGTTATTCTTTTCGGCTCTGCGGCCAGGGGCGACTTCGGCAAGGAAAGCGATGTTGATATCTTTGTGAATGTGCCGAAAAATAAAGTTTCGGCCATTCAAAAATCGGTAGATGCCGCACAGAACGAATTCGAGGTGTATTCTGAAAGAACGTGGAAATTGCAGGGCGTGAATTTACCGGTAAAGTGCGTTGTCGGAGACATAAATTCTCCGAAATGGTCTGCGCTTAAGCGTGAGATAATAAGCAGCGGAATAAGCCTGTATGGAAAATATAAAGAGCTTCCCGAAAAACTGAAGCATTGCTTTATTTTCTCTTTTAACCTTGCCGCGCTTGAGTCAAAAGATATGGTGTCTGCAGTAAGAAAGATATACGGGTATTCCACGAAAAAAGGAGAAAAAATCTATAAGCATATGGGTTTTTTGGGTGAAATTGGCGGGGAGAAGATGAACCCTGGCGTGATCATGATACCTGCAGGCGAATATAAAAAAGTCTATGATTTCTTCATAACGCGCAAAATATCTTTTAAGGTAAGAGAAATATGGACCGAATAAGGGAATTTAAGCATTCCTCTTCATGGATGAGCAACAGATGATTTCATGCGAGCAAGAATCAACGGCTACATCAATTCAATAATGGAAGAATCCGCGTTGATAAAGGATGGCAGAATGCTGTTTTTAGCTTCGTTTGCAGGAAGCTTGTTCTTGTTTGTTGCGAATATCATGCTTTCCAAGCAGTTCGGGCCCGAGGGTTTTAACCTAAGGCTGTAAAGCTTAGAACGAAGTCATCTCGTTGCACTCGAAGCTTTTGAATCTTCGATTCAAAATGAACGGATTTCAAGACTGTGCTTTCGTTGTTTTTGTTTCTTCCTGCTTTGATTGAGTTCGGCGCAGGCGCAAATAACCGATGAAGAGAGTCATTTATTAATCTATCGTATCATAATAGATACATATGTATCAAAAAGCGAATAAAGAACTTTTAATTTTATGCTTATATCTTGGCGACTACTCCAAAAAGCTGTATCTTCGCGAGATAAGCAAGTTATCGAAACTGCCGCTTAGAACTGTGCAAAGAACGCTTGCAGATTTGGAAAATTCAAGAATCTTAAAATCCGAAGTTCGCGGGAAGAACAAATATCTTTTCCTAAACCTTGAAAATATCGAAACAAAGCAGATGATTTTGCAGGCAGAAACATACAAAACGCTGCAATTCTTAGAAAAATATCCTGCATTCAAATCGTTCTTAAAGGAGATAAAGGGCGTCTCGGTTCCTATAATAGTTTTTGGCAGTTTCGCTAAATTTACAGCGGACAATGCTTCTGATGTCGATATGCTCATTATATCCGATAAAAAAATAGGGCTTCCATCACATTTACTGCCTAACGAGATACACGAAATGTATCTGTCGAAAGGTAACTTCATTAGGGCATCTGAAAAGAACGAGGCCCTAGTTAAAAAGATAGAGGAAAGCCATGTTATTTTAAACAACCATTCCTTTTTCGTGGATTTTTGGTGGGATTTTCAAACTCGGCGAGTTTGAAAAGCTTCGAGTGCAAGCGAGATGATAAATATGAAAGATAGCTTAAAGTGGTGCGCCAGACTAAAAGACGGCATAAGTATAACCGAACAGGATGAAACACTTGCAAAATCGTATCTGAACGAGGCAAAGGCATCTCTCAGACGGGCGGAGAAAAATCTTGCTGACGGCGATTTGCTTTGGGCAACCGTTGTCATCTATTACGCCGAGTATTATGCTCTTTATTCTTTTTTGCAAAGGATCGGCGTAAAATGCGAAAACCATTTCTGCTCGATTCTTGCTGTTGAAAGGCTTGCCGGAATGCAGAGAACCAACACGATAAAATAGCATAAGGGCAAAAGGCTTGACGCCCAATATTACATGAGGATAGGAAAAGAAGAGCAGGTAAAACTTATGCTTCGTGAAGCAAAAATATTTATCGCCGAGTTTGATACGTTTGTATCAAACCTGACAAATGAGGAAATTCTCGAATATGGAAAAAGAATTAAGGCGATGATCAAATGAAGCAAAAAATCAACGGCTACATCAATTCAATAATGGAAGAATCCGCGTTGATAAAGGACAGCGGAATGCTTTTTTTGCTTCGTTTGCAGGAAGCTTGTTCCTGTTTGTTGCGAATATCATGCTTTCCAAGCAGTTCGGGCCCGAATGTTCGGGAATTTAAAAGCATTTAAACTCCGGAACTGATTAATCAAGGATTAAAGCCGAAGCAATTGTACGGCCAAAAAATTATTGGCAAGCTTCAAAGAGACCTAGACGCTTTTGATAGTATGATGAAGAAGCGTATGCAGCTAATGAAAGACGAGCTGGATGAGCTTTCCCTTGTAAGCAATAAAGAGTTAATGTCCGAATTAAAAAAAATCCGAAGGAGATTTCAAAAATGGCGGGGTTATTCGCTGCAACAACAAGGAAGAAATGGAAAAACACTTTTGAATCGCTTTGAATGGTGTGCTAATGTACCCTGTTGAATTCTCAGAGCAGTTTAACGAGATATTGCGAAAATTAAAAAAGAAAGATTCTTCTCTTGCAATGCGTCTTTAAAAGGCAAAAGGAGAAAGCATATAGGACGCTG
>JAHILE010000038.1 GCA_018897155.1 Nanoarchaeota archaeon
ACTGCGCAAGTTCCGCAACGCTTCTTTAAGATAAGAATTTATTTTCTATGCAGCTCAATATAACTTTCAAGCCGCTCTACTGTGTCAAGGCTAGATATTTGTTTTTCGCAGACATCCGAGAATTTTGCCAGAACATTCCTGCTTATTTCTGTCTGGTCTTCAAAAACTCCTACTGCATGAAATTTTATGTTCCACCTTTCAAACATTAGTATTGAAATAGTCACATCCCTGCATCTTGAATCGCCGTTTATCGCAAATATGAATATTGGCTGTTCATTCGTTTCTATGCAGCAATCTATCGGATACGCCTTTTGCTTGTCTTTCTCATCATAATAGCATCCAAACCTCGCATCAAGCTTTTTCCTTTTTGCAATCAAGTTAATAGATGCTTTAAAGTCTTCAAAGAACGTTGTCTTTACTCTTTCGCGCTCCAAAAAAGTGATGTCGGATATTTTCAGCAGGCACTGGACAAAATCATATAATGCGTCGCCGAAGTTATTATTTTCGATTTCTAAAAACAGCTCTCCGCTTTGTTCCTGAACGCCAAACATCATTTTAGAGTTTTTAATGATTGTTTCCCGCGTTCCTTTTGACATGTCTTTTTCATCCATAAAATAGCTGAGGTGCAGAAATGTATGGCCTTCATCAGATAACACCCATTTTTTCGATGATTGGATGTATTTTAAAAGTATAACTAAGTTGTCCCCGTCCTCAAACATAAAAGGCGTTTTTACTATAATCCGATTTACTCCTTTAACATCTAGTTTAATGCATTCTGAAACTTTCTCCTTAAATTGCTTCAGGATAATGTTATTGTCCATTTAAACCAGCCTTCTTTGTTCTTTATCTACTTCAAACTCAAAATTGTTCTCGTTTAGCATTAAATCTAATGCAGTTTTCCAGTCGCTGTATCTTGTTGTTTTCTCGGCGTATCCTTCTTCTTTAAATCCGTTTTCCTGATATTTCTGTGTGGCGAGGTGTATGTGAAAACCTTGAATTTCAATTTTTTCAAGTTTATTCATATGTGTATGCGAATTTCCATTATATCGTTTAATTCTAAATAAATTTCCGCCCAAAAGTACTCCAAAAATTACCGAAAAATCCAAAGGATTTATTTTCGATTGCCGTATGATTATTTTGAACATATTGCCCAACAATCCAATTACTTGATGTTCGAAGGAATATTTTCCGATTCCGTCTTTTAGACGCGGAGTAAAATTAGGCTGTAGTAGCTTAACTTCATCTATGAAAGCGCGTATTTGAGCGTCAGTAACAATATCCATCGAACATTCCCTCTTATTATTTTGTTATGTTATCCATATATACGTTTTAATTAATTAAATCATCTTTCCCAATTCTGCGACATTCTCTTTTATCTTGTCCTCAAGCGCGCCAATTTTTGCGATTATTTCTTTCGGCGGCTCGTATTTGACTTCTTCGTATTCGATTTCCTTGTATTTTGAGATAGAAAGGTCGTATCCGTTTGCCTTTATTTCCGAAGCAGGCACAAAGAAGCACTTGGCTTTTCTGTCAGTTTGTTTCTCATTCGCGCGGTTTTTGAATCTCTCAATAATGTCTGGAATGTCGCCCTTGCCATCAACAAACGTCCGTTTATCATCAAGCGAATACCCGTCTTTGTCCATATCATAGAACCATACTTTATCTGTTTTCCCTCCCTTTGTGAACACAATCACAGCAGTTGATACTCCAGCATACGGCTTGAACACGCCGGAAGGCATTGAAATAACTGCTTCAAGCTGGCAGTTTTCAAGAATCATCTGCCGCAGTTTTTTGTGCGCATTTGAGCTTCCGAACAGAACGCCGTCAGGCACAATTACTCCGCATTGCCCGCCGATAATCAAAAGGTTCATCATCTGCTCGACAAAAAGGAGCTCTGTTTTTGTTGTATCCAAACTTAAATTGTCGTTAATATCGCTTTTATCAATGCTGCCTTTAAACGGCGGATTTGCAAGGACAATGTCATACTTATTTTTTTCTTCAAATCTCTTTGAAAGCGTATCCATATAGTCGATATGCGGTGCCTGTATTCCGTGCAAAACCATATTCATAAGCGCAATTCTGACCATTGTGGTGTCAAATTCATACCCAAAGAAAGTATTCTTCCACAAAATATCCCAGTGTTTTTTCTCAACAATTTTATCGCCAACAATATTATGCGGCTCGCCTTCTTCGTCATATTTTATCATGTCGGACGACGTATATTTTGTCAGTATATACTCATACGAATTAATCAAAAATCCTGCTGTGCCGCATGCAGGATCGCATATTTTCTGGCCAATATCCGGATTGACAAGCGCAACCATCATCCTTATTATGTGCCTTGGCGTCCTGAATTGCCCGTTTTTCCCTGCGGTTTTAAGTTCAGACAATAAGTATTCGTAAATATCTCCCTGAATATCCCTGTTTTGCGCAGTTATGTTCAGCTCGTCAATTATGCTCACTGCTTCCTGTAAAAGCGACGGCTTAGGTATCATAAATATTGCGTCTTTCATGTGTTCAGAAAAAAGCGTTTTTTCTCCGTCTCTTACTGTTTTGATAAACGGAAAAACTACGTCCTTTACATGCACCATCATATCCGGAGCGTTAAAATGCTTCCATTCAGACCATCGGCAGTTTTCATGTCCGACAAATATAGAATTGTATTTTTCTCCTCGCGCTAAAGCTCTTTTTTCGTGTATGTTATCAAGGTCTTCAAGCCGCTTCATGAAAATAATATAGCTCATCTGCTCTATTGCAGTAAGCGGATTCGTAATTCCTCCGCTCCAGAATCGGTCCCATAATTTGTTTATCTTCGCCTTTAATTCGCTTGCAAGCATTTACCCACCCATAAATACATCCTTTTCAAGCCGGTTGCACAGTGTTACCAGCCCTTTTAGCTCATCCTTTTCAAACATTGGAATCGGCGCATTGATGCCGAAGTTTATGAATGGCGCATCGAACAAGTCGGAATATTCTATATGCTTCTTCTTTGCAAAAACCGTCTGTAAAGTTCTTATAAAATTAAGCTGGTCTGCATTGTAAAGCTTGTTGTTCTCAACAAGATGCGTTTCAAACGCTTTTTTTATCTTCACTTCGGGCGATTCTTCTTTATAAAGCCCGAGGGTCTCCTTTATGAAATTAACAAAGGTTCCTTTATAGAACTGCTTCAATACATCCTCAGTAAAGTACAATTCCGGACTGTTCAATGTTTCCTCCAAAGCCCGAACATCTTTTTCAGTAAGTTTCTCATTTGTGAATATCTTCTTTATTGTAGGATGCTCTTTTACAAGCTCTTTTATGCGCTTATCAACTTTTTCCTTATAGACTTTGACATATTCCTGTTCGGCGTCCGGGCCGAACTCTATTATTTTTCGCTGTTCTACAACATCATCGATATTAATAATTATTGGCTCTCTCGGCTCGTCCCTCTTGAACTTCATGAGCTCTGCAAATTCGTCAATAAGCATCTGGGCATCATCAAAACACACATCATTCCAGAATTTTTTACTCATCACTTTATCAAGAAGCGCCTCCTTCAGCTTTATTTGATTCAACGTTCTTGGCAGACAATCAAGCATTTTGCAGATTTCGTCCGGAAGCCGCTCAAGTTCGTTTTCGTTGTTTTTAAGAATTGCAAGCGCAAGCCGTTCTGCTTTTAGCGTAAATGATGCAGCAATTATATTCACATTTTGTTTATACCGCATTAACGGAGCAATATCTTTTTTTAAGAACTCTATTGGATTAGTTCCGACATTAGTCCATAATTTTGGTGAAAGCGCCTTTTCAACAACCCTTAAATGTTCGCGGACAGAAACCGAATCTTTGGGAAGAGAATCAACGTCCTCGCTTATTTTTTTCTTCAAAAATTCTGCTCGTCCATCTCCTTTTTTCATCAAGTATTCGAGCTGTTCAATACGCATCCTAAAAATCCTGTTTGTAATCGCTTCGCTTGATTCTGTTTGCTCTCCTTCCGGTTTCATGCTGAAGCGCTCAAAATTATTCCAGAAGTCAAATATCTTGAAATATTCTTTTTTGCCGTTCGGCAGCCATTCCTTATGTTCGCATGCGCTATTTGCCCGCGTTCCACGCCCAATCATTTGCCAGAATTTTATTTTTGAGAATACGGGCTTTGCAAACATGAGATTGCACACTTCCGGCACGTCTATTCCCGTATCAAGCATATCTACGGAAATCGCTACTCTTGGCCATTTATTTTTTTCAAACTCTTCTATGCTGTCCTGCGCTCTTGAATCTTCCGAGACTATTATCCTCGCAAGCTTTGACTTGTATTCGGGATAAAGCTTCTCAAACGCTTCCCAGATTCTTTTTGCATGTTTTTTCGACATGGCAAAAATTATCGACTTTGCAGGAATCGTGCCGGTTTCATCCGTGAGACAGTGCTCCATAAATTCTTTGACAAGCGCTTCATTAGTTCCGGTTGTTACGAATTTCTTTTCAAAATCAGTGCCTTCAAAATTTATTTCATCTGGATTCATACCGCGCTCAAGCATCTCTTTTGTCATATCCTTGCTTAAATCGCCTGTTTTTACGCCCTTTATTTGAAAATGCGTTTGCGCGCCTTGAACTTTGAAATCGCAAAGAACGCCGTCTTTTATCGCATCCTCATAACTGTAAACCGCAGTCGCCTGCTTTTCGCCGCATTCAAAAAATCGAAATGTATCATGATCAATCATATCCGCTGGCGTTGCTGTAAGCCCTATTTGCACAGCATCAAAATATGTAAAAACATCCTTCCATTTGTTGTATATTGACCGGTGCGCTTCATCAGAAATTATGAGGTCAAAATATCCTGGAGAAATTTCTGTGTAGCATTCGCTTAGTGTTTGTATGGTTGATACGTAAAGATTTGCATTTCTATCAATATTTCCAGAATAAATTTTGGCTTTTGACTCTTCCGGAAAGAATTTCTTGAACCCTTTATTGTATGCTTGGTTTCTCAACGCTTTACGGTCGGCCAAAAATAGTATTTTCTGGGCTTGTTTTGCCTTCATCATTACGTCTATAATCGACATGGCAACGCGGGTTTTTCCAGTGCCCGTCGCCATTACAATTAACGCTTTTCTATGCCCTTTATCCAAATGTTCCAATACTCGCTTAACGCATTCAATGCTCTTTGGGCGGTCGACAATCTCTTTATTTATTGAGATGTTCGATAGTCTCTGGCGATTTTTATTTTGAAAGATTATCTTTTCAAGATCGCCTCTTGAATAAAATCCCCTTATTTGACGCAATCCTTGATATGGTCTGTTCCAGAACCATATTTCATAGCCATTTGAAAGAAAAATAAAAACATCTTTTCCGGTTTGCTTCTTTATATCATCCGCATATTGTGCTGCCTGTGTTTGAGCGGTTGCGATAGGATCTTTTGATGTTCTCTTTGCTTCAATTATGGCTAATGAATCGCCATTTGAATCCAATAAGAGATAATCGGCGTATTTGCTCTCCAAATCATTTTTTAATGTTTCATCAACTGTTTTATAATCGCGAATCTTGAAATCAGATTGTTTTGTGTCTACTTCTTCGATTACGTTAATTACCTTCCCATATTGTTCTTTTGATTCGGCAACTGCCATAGTTTTTTTTAAATCCGCAGATAAGCCAGACACAATGCCAAATTTACGTTTTGGCAGTATCCAATTTTGTTCTCGCAGCATTACATCTATTTTAGAAGATCTTGTCTGAAATTCGGATAAATGCGCGTCATCAGCCATGGAGTATACTTCCTCACACTATTTTATAACCTTTGCAAGCGCGTCCACACACACAATTTATGCGCTATAACTCAAAACGGACATTATGCCAAAGAATGCGCGCCATATAAGAAGTAGAATGCGCGGTTTGGGTTCGGTTTTGAAGATTTCAGTGACCGAAGAGGTCTCCAAACCCACCAGCGCAGGAGTTTTTAAGTCCAAGAATAACGTGCTTTTTGCGGCATATATAACATCGCCTTTGGCGTTGCCGATATGCAAGAAAAGTTGCCGACATCAGTTATGATTGCTTTTGAAGATGGTTTTTTACAACTACAATCTCCGCATTTTCAGGTTTGAGCCCAGCCCATTTTATCTTATATCCGAGCGCGCCAAGCACCTCACTATGCCCTTTCACGCCGTATTTTTCAAAAACTTTTAGCGTGTCGGGATAGTTTTTTATGAATTCCAAATCATCCCGTATCGCATCTATTGTTTTCTGGCTGACAAGTTGGGTTTGAAAAAGCAGGTATCCTTCATGTTTTTTCTTCGTCTTCAGAATTTCATACAGGGCTTTCGCGCTGATTTTATAGGTTTCGGCAATTTTGGCGATACTGATAACGTCACCCTCCAGCGAAATTTCAATATCCTTCAGTGAATTTATTTCCGATGCTAATTGCTTTTCCTCATAAGCATTCAGAACTTTGGCTATTTCCGAATACGGGATCTTTTTGTCAAAGAAAATAACATTTCCTGAATTTATTTTGAATTCAGTGATGGAACACGCAAGGTTTTTGTCAACCAAAAGCATCAAAGTCTCTTTAACCTGATTGACCTTTTGTATTTTCTTTTGCAAATATTCTGGCGTCCAGAAACCGACAATTTCAACGTATATTTTTGTGGCGCTATTTTCAATTAAGAAATCTGGGATAAATGCGTACTGGCCTGCTTTCAATACCGCAGGCTCTCGTTTAACATTCCAGCCGCCGAAGTCGTGGCGCGCGAATTCTTCTTCAATGGCGCTATCGAATATGTTGTCTGAATAATCATTTGTGTTGAAAATCTTCTTTGTGTCGTCCAGCGCAAATTCAAAAATCCTCTTGTCGCCATAAGACCTTTTCATGACACTTGCATTTATACTCCATTTATCCGCCCGCATAATCTCAGGAAGGAGCTTTGCAAGCGATGTTCCGTATCGCTCGGTCATCTTGAATAATGATAGCGCGCCGTCCAGAAACACAGTATCATTCTCAATATTGTAGATGAGCCCGAGCCGCTTTATCTTTCGGAACACATTTTGGAAATTACCTTCTATTTTAAATTCCAGCCCAGTGGCTTTGAAAAGCAAGGTCTGCACAAGCGAGAGGTTGTATTGCCGAAGCAGGTTCTCGGCAGTTATCGGCTCAAACTCTTTTACAATCAGGTTTTCTTCATAGTCTGCCCACAATGTATTTTCCAATTGTTCGGAGGTAATTGAAAGCTTTTTCGCTGCTGAATCGATGGCTCTTTGCCGCTCATCCGCAAGCGCCATACCGCGGCACTCGTCAAATACTGCCTTGCGCGCGACAGACGGCTCGACAATAGAATCCTGCTCAATTACACATCGCCGCTCAAGAAGCTGAATCCATCCGCGGATGAGGCGGAAATTCATTTCCTCAAAGCTTTTTGTCTCTTCAATAAGTGAGCCGTATGTTTTCCCGACATTTCTCATGAATATATCGATAATTGCCTCTGCAAGCTCCATATTCTCCGGAGTTATGGCTGCATACACCGGTTCAATCTTCCCTTTGTACGTCCTTGCAACTAATAAGTCTCCTGTTAACATTACATCACCCGATTGATTTTTTTCTCCTGCTTGATGCGCCCACTTCGCTTGTTTCGCGCGACACTATTTCATACAATATCGCTTCCTTGCCTTCCCTTTTCCGCAATATGCGCCCGAGCCTCTGCACAAAAGCCCGCGCGCTTCCTGTTCCGCTCAGTATCACGCCGACATTGGCATCGGGAACATCAATTCCTTCATCAAGAACTTTTGAAGTGACGATTGCCCTGTATGCGCCGGATTTGAATCCGCCAAGAATCTGCTCCCTTTCTTTGCCTCCTGTTCTATAGGTTATCGAAGGTATCAGGAACCTGTTTGAGATTATGTGAACCAATTTGTTATGCTCTGTGAAAATAAATATCCGTGCCTCTTTATGCTCGTTCAGGATTTCCGCAAGCTTTTCGATTTTTGAAGCGCTGTTAAGCGAAATGTCGCGTGCCTTGTTCCGTGCAAGCAATGCCCTGCGCGCATTCGGGTCTCGTCCGCTTCGCATCACAAGCTTCTGGAAATCCGCAGCACCTCTTAGGCGGATGTTGCTTTTTTTTAAGTAATCGGCAAACACTTCTTTGTTTTTGTTGTATTCTTCCCTTTCTTCGCGGACGAGCTCAACCGCAACTTTTCTGAGCGCATACGGCGATAGATGCGTGCCTGAAAGCTCTTTCACATTCATCTCAAAAACCTTGCCGCCAAGAATGCGGTTAAGTTCCGAATGCAGGCCGTCGTCTCTTTCGTAAGTTGCGGTCAGGCCCATGCGGAACGGTGCGGCAAACATCTCGGCTATCTGCCTGTAGCCCTCTGCGGGCAGGTGATGCACTTCGTCAAAAATCAGGAAACCAAACCTGTTTCCGAGATAGCCTGCATGAATATATGCTGAATCATAAGTAGAGACAGTTATCGCCTTTATGTCCTGCTCGCCGCCGCCAAGCATTCCTATTTCGGTGTTAAATGCCTCTTTTAGCTTGGCGCGCCACTGGTAAACCAAATCAAGGGTCGGACATATTACTAAAACAGGGGTGTTCAGAAGTGCAATCGCTTTTATGCCGATAATTGTCTTGCCGCTTCCTGTGGGAAGCACGATTACTCCGCGCTTGCCATTAAGTTCCCATGCATCCAATGCCTGCTTTTGGTAATCGCGAAGAGTTACATTTGCCTGAAGTTCCGGGCACGGGATGAAGTCAAGGGCGTAGTCCGCGAAATTAATCTTTGATGCCGCCAGGTAATCAATGATGTCTTTGTAATGCATAGCCATGGCGCGGAAGCTTTGGGCGCGCTCATCCCAGGTAGAATTAGGCACTTTGACACCTCTAACAAGGATTGTTCCTTTGTCAAATCTCAAAGCGATTTCCATGAGTATTGTTCGGCGCGCAAAGTAAAAAGTTTGACGGCGATTAGAATGCGTGAAAATCTTATTTGTTTCGTAAGGGATGCATTCGCTCAATAATATCAAATCCCATTAACGAACCCCCTGTCAAAGCTTAAGAGGTGCGCCAAATTAACCACTTACTGCAGTTATTGTCCAAATCGGAAGGGAAATTTCTATCCCGCTGGCCGGATTTTCAGATGCAACGCGCCATAAAACTTCTGCGCATTGCATGAATTGAACCGGCAACATCACGGTAGCTGAAACTTTGCCTGACTTCTATGTTTGAGTACGGGCTAAACCGGAAAACGACATGAAAATCCTTGTGGATTTTCAAGTTTTTCAGGTCTCCTTGCAGAACCTGAAAATGCAGTTCTCCTTCTACAGCCGTGCACTCTACCGGGTTGAGTTACAGCGGGATATTATGAATTCGCTATGCTTGACTGGTGGCTTGCGCGTCAGCGCAAACCGCCCTAAATCATGGCACTAACGTGCCAAGCTTTTTTGTCTCTTTCGAGCCAAAAAACACCGGCCGATTTTGGGATTTTAGGGTTCTTTCGCTTGCGCTCTAGACTTTTTCAGCTTCGCTGAAAAATTCCCGAAAGCTTGGAAACCGCAGTTTCCATGATTATGCGGCCGAGTTACATCGGGATTCAGAATAACATTATCAAGAAGGTATATAAATGTTGCGGTGGACCTCATTTCGCAGCGATAAATTGTCCGGTTCTGAAAAAGGAACTCAAAACAAAAAACAGATAGTTACAAAGCTAAAGCTATTCAATCAAATGTTCTTGAACAGCACTTATATAAATTCAATTCCAAGATCCTTTTCAATGCCGTCTTTGAGTTCAGGCGCTGCCTTATGCCCGACTTCCGGTGGCAGGCCAACAGTGTAGTTCTTTACGCCGGTCACAATCAGAAGCACGCGAATCATATCGCCCAGTTCTCTTTGTATCATTGCCCCCCAGATGACTTTTGCATCAGGAGCAAGCTGTGATGTAACAGAAGTGACTATTTCCTTTGCCTCTTTCAAAGTCAGATCCGCACCTCCTGTGACATTTATCAATGCGCCTGTTGCGCCTTCGATGTCCATGTCAAGAAGCGGATTTGTAAGCGCTTTGTGCACTGCCTCATACCCTCTGTTCTCTGTATCTGATTCGCCCATTCCAACCATTGCCACTCCGCCGTTGCCCATAATGGCTTTGACGTCTGCAAAGTCCAGGTTTATCAATCCGGGCTTTGTAATGAGCTCGGTTATGCCTTTAACCGCGTTCACAAGAATCTCGTCAGCCACTTTAAAAGCAGTATTTATAGACACGTCAGGAACTATTTCAATAAGCTTCTCGTTCGGTATGACTATCAAGGTATCGACAAGCTCTTCCAACTTCTCAAGGCCCATTCTGGCATTTGCCATCCTGTGGCTGCCTTCCATATGGAATGGCAGTGTTACAATACCTACAGTCAATGCATTCTCTTTTCTTGCAACCTCAGCAACAATCGGAGCAGAACCTGTTCCCGTTCCTCCGCCAAGCCCGCATGTAATGAATATAAGGTCTCCGCCTTGTAATGCTGATTTTATTTCATCCTTTGACTCTTTTGCAGCAGCTTCTCCAACTTTCGGGTTTGCTCCTGCACCAAGGCCCTCAGTAATATCTTTTCCGATAAGGATTTTCTCGTCAGCATCTGTATAAAGAAGGTCCTGAGCATCTGTATTTATTGCAATTATCTTAGCTCCGTCTATGCCAACTTGCATCAAACGAGAAATGGTATTATTTCCGGCGCCGCCGCAACCGACAATAAAGACGCTCGCTTTCTTCTTTTTCAGAAGTTCCTGAAGATCCGCATCCTTTGCGTGCTTCCTTTGGGGAAGTGCTTCTTTCGTACCGTTTCCGGCACCTTCCTGTTTTCTCACGACGCTTCTGATTAGTTCATCCATAGCATTACCTTTATCCTCTTTCATATACTAAATTATAGCGCACATATTTAAATAGCTACCTTAAAGGCAATTATTTTGAGGGCGTTATTTCTTCCAGTTCGTTAGATGATTTTGTAACTGATTTTTCAAAATTCTCTACAAAACTGACCTCTTTTATGCCTGAAACATGCAGTATTATCTCGTCAGATATCTTTTTCTTTCCGTTCTGCGCAAGCTCAAAAGCACTCGGAAGCTCTATTTTGGCGGTTCCTTTCAATGGATCTATCGAAACCGATTTCGCTTCAGTATTTGAATAATATAAGAAAACTGCAGAAACCTTTTCTTCAGGCTTTTCAACAATCTTATTAAGAACGACTTCATACTCAAGCTCTTTTCCTGCAAGAGGATGATTAAAATCTATTTTTACCCTGCCGCTTGAAACAGATAATACGCGCCCCTGCAAATTGTTTGCAAGAGTTATAAATTGCCCTACCTGAGGGTGCATATTCTGCCTCGTAAAATTGCTCAACGGAATTATTTTGACAAATTCGGCGGATCGCTCCCCAAAAGCCTCTTTTGTCTCAAGAACAATTGTCTTTTTCTCGCCAACGTTCATCTCTTTGATTTTACTGTCAAGGCTTGCAAGTATCTGCTTGTTGCCAAGGATTATTGTTATGGGGCCATAGTTTACATTCGGGTTATAAATCTTTTTTTCCTTTGCAATATTCTCATAAGTAAGGTCAAAGATTTCTCCGCTTTCCTTTATCTTTCCGAGATACTCAATTTGTACAAATGTACCGTTCTCCATAAGAATCCGTTAAGTAGTTTTTGAAACCGAAGTTTTTAAGGTTATCGGCAGTCAACGATTTATTGAAAAAGTTCTTTATATCTCTGTTAAGGCAAATATTTCGCGTATTTGCCGAAGAACCAAAAAAATTGCTGAGCGTATGGGACGTGCAAAAAGAGATGTAACGAACAAATACGAAGATACGATTCAAAAACAGAAAAAGGAATTCTAAATAATTGTCCGCTCTTTTTAAAAAAAACGTGCCGACATCTAAGAATAGTTTTAAAACCGGTTTTGAATACTCATGATTTAATAAGCAAAACCCCGGATACTTTTCCAAAGTCATTTGGCTCCGCATATATTATTATA
>JAHILE010000039.1 GCA_018897155.1 Nanoarchaeota archaeon
GAACTGCTTGGAAAGCATGATATTCGCAACAAACAGAAACAAGCTTCCTGCAAAAGCCGCAAGAAAGAGCATTCCGCTGTCCTTTATCAGTGCGGATTCTTCCATTATCGAAGTAATATAGCCGTTGATTTTCGCTTTCATAACATTCACTGCGTTATATTAAATGTTTCGATTATCGCCCTGTTTTCTTTATCCATCGGTCCAAAAAGTATCGGCATTCTTTTTTTGGTGCCGGATGAATCATACAATCCCAATCGTATTGTGTAGTTTCCAGCAGCAACATTAGGCACTTTAACATCATATTCCTCTGCAATAACATCACCTTTTCTCCAAAGTGATGTTTTTAATGGCAACCCGTGGTCCTGCTGGAATCCCATTGAACCCGTGGCATTCGTAATGTGCACAAAAACAGTATAGTTTATATCAACTTTATCAAGCGATTTCCAATAATATATTATATGGAATGATTCTCCGGATTTGAGATTTGTTTTGTTGATTGAGTATCCTAGAAGGGCTATTGAGTTGTTAAAATTCACAACTACGGGATTTTGTATCTTTATTTCACTTGTTAGCTGCGCGATTTTTTTCTGCGGATAGTATCTTTTAACAAGCATGCTCTCGTTATACAAATCTGAAAAAATCAGAACCTGCTTAATCACCTTCAGCGTATTAATCACAGCTCTGTTCTGGCTGTCAATAAAACTTCCTGACGTCACGCTTGCATTGAAAAGCCCGACACGGACTAAATACGTCCCTTCATTTATTGCAGGAACCCTTACATCATATTCTTCCATCAAAACATCGCCTTTATTTAATCGAAGAAGCTTGTGGTCCTGCTTGAAAATTATCTTTCCCGCTGCATCTGTTATGTCAACTGTCACTGTATATTCCTTGTCTGTCTCATTTACGCTCATCCAATAATAGTCAATATGAAGAGAATTTCCCACACTCACTGTCGCATTCTTTATCGAGTGGCTTAACAGGGCAATCTTGCTGTCAAAAATAACAACTGATGTCGGAGGTATTGTCACATTTGTGATTGTTTCAGCAATCCCTTTCTGCGGATAGTATCTTTGCACATCCATTCTATTGCTGTAAAGCTCTTCAAGTGAAAACTTTTGCATCGGATTTTCTTCTTCTATCGCATTGCTTACAAGATACGGATAAAATATATCCAGAAGGAATATGAACAGTATTAAGCCCCCGCCCATTAATATATACGTTGTCCTTTTCGGCACTTTTATTGCAGGCATCCTAGACAATCCATAGAACGCACCGCATATTGCTAGTATCTCAAAAACAATCGTTTGGAAATTAATCGGAATCTTCAATGCCAAATTGGAAAACATCACAGTCAGGACAACTAAAGAAATGCTCAGCCCGATAGACAAAGCAAGCCGTTCAATTTCATCAATCTCATCCTTAAAGAACGCAAAAGTAGCAATATAGCCCGGGATAAACAATACAAAAACAAGCCCCAGAACAGCACGAAGAACCCTGTAAATGGCATCAAATCCAAGATAATAAAAAATAATATCAATAACTACCAAAGCAACAAAAGCAATCAAAAGATTCTTATTCATCCCAGTACGCTCTTGATTAAACTCGTATGAGAACTTCCTGCGTTCTGGCTTCTTAGGTTCTTTATATGTGTATTCGTATTTTTTCATATATTCACGTCTTTAAAATGATCGACTTTGCCAACGTAAGAATATCTTCAGCAATCATCAGATAATGTTTAACCTCAGATTTGGAAAACATTCTTCCCTGAACATAGCCCGCAGTATGCAGGGCTGATGCCACTTCAAGATATTTATTCGAAACATCACGGCTTATCTTATTTGTATTGACAAGATTATCCCTGATCAAAAATTGCAATGCAAGCCGACCTGTGAAATTTTTATCCCTGCCCGGATATTCTATGTTCTTTATGCCCTGGTGAAAAAGCAGTGCCTCAAGCGATGCCTCTATTGCCCTGAAAGTCTCTTCTGCGGCAGGGAATAACCGGCCTGCTTCAAAGTTCAAGCTTGCAGATGAAAAGTATTCTTCTGCTTTCTGCAGCGACCACTTAACCAATTCTTCTCGGCTTTGAACCACATAAAATCTTACCTTTTGCCTGTGCTTCTATTATCAGGCTGTTATTGACAAGCCCTTTTTTATAATAATCTTCTGAAACTACAATCGGATATATTGATATCCCATATGTTTCGATTATCTCCGAATTTATATGTCCGATTAATGCTTCTTTAAAGTTTTTTATGTCTGAATCTTTCTTAACAACGAAAATAAGGTCTATATCACTTGGAGCTTCAACAATATCGCTTCTAACAGCTTTTTTGGAAAGGCTCCCTATAAGGATTACGCATGCGATTCCGAACCTTTTTGTTGAGAATTTAACCAGGTTTCCTGCAATTTCTTCATATATGAGATTCAAATCCCTGAATATGCCGAAAAGCGGCTTGAAAAGGAAGTGATTTTCATTTATCCGGTATATCTTTACTTTGGCCATTTTCTGGAATCGCACCAGATTTGATTTAACAAGATCGCCTATTTGCCTGTTGATTTCGGATAAAGAGCATCCGGACTCTCCTGCAAGCTCCTTTTCAAAGTATGATCTTCCGGGATTGGTTATAAGGACAGATAATATGTTTATCTTAGTTGTACTTCCAAGCAGTTTAGCAAGGTACATCAGTTCACCTTTATGGTTTTCCGAATTATAATTCGGTTTTCAATATTATTGACCACGGGAATTTATAAGCTTTTTTGTACCGCAGGTACGGACAAATCAATACGCTCAATCACAAGTTCCGCCTTTTTCCGGGCGCTTAGAAGGACAATCACACCTATAATCACCAGGGATGTCAATCCTTATATCGATAAGGGTGTTTTTTATTGCTGACATCCCCTCCGGTATCTTTCAGGGCGATCATCCAGAATATTGTTATCCATATGAAAAATATTATCCATCCAAGATGCGTATGCACTGTAAGCAGTGCACTTGCTCCATAATAATACCCCACAAGGAAAAGGATCACAACACGGATGATGTTTGCAAAAAATGTGCCAATAATGCCCATTGCAAAAAGAGCGGCCTTTCTTGCATGCGAAACTTTCAAGTCATACGACATTGCGATGAATGCCGCAATGAAGACAGCCATTGAAGTGACTCCGGAACAGAACGCTCCGACAAAGACCCTGAATTTTGTATCTGATGCGATCAAAGTATATCCCCCTATTGCTGAAACCGAATAAACCGGGATTCCAAGAAGATTGACAACCTTTTCTGTTATATAGGTAATCAGCCCTATCAGCGGCATGTAAAGTGCTTCAAATTGAAAATTAACGCTTCCGGTCATCCCGTATTCATAGCCTGCCGCAGGCAGTATCAGGATTCCAAGCACTATGAAGAATCTTGAAGAAAATCTTATCATCGGGTTTTCTGATCTTGTTATGCTTGAAAGAAAGTCTTTTTTCACCATAAGGAATACTGCTGTGCCAAAATAGGCCGCAGCCAGAAGAAGCGGAACTATTGTTCCGCTGTTTCTTGTATAAAATATCGCAAAAAGCATTAGCACACTCAGCCCTAAAAAAGAGCCCATCTCAAAAAGCTCCTTTTTCTTTACAGTGCCTTCAAGCATCTGGTAACCGATGAGCAATCCTCCGCTTGCGAATAAAAGCAGGAATGTGAGTATTATCTGGACTTTGTTGAAATCGCCCTGCACAAAGCCGTGATAGAATATCTCAAAGAGATAAAGAAACGACCCAAGGAGCAATACAATGCTTAATATCTGAATTCTTTCGAGCTTCATAAGTGGATATATTAAAGCAATGGATTTAAAAAGCTATGTTTAATACCGCTAAATAGTGAAACATTAAAAAAACGTCAGATGTCTTATGTTTTTGCAAAATAATGAAAAGATTTAAATAGGGATCAAGAATAGTATAGTAATTATTTCAAATCCGCTCCTGATTCGTCAACACATAAATTTAAATACTTCACTCTAGCATAGTGCATAGGTTTAAATACTTTAACATAGTAAAAGTAAACTATCTGGTGAACGCCATGAAAAAACAACTGTTATTTTCTGCAATAATTGGAATGATGCTTTTTGCAGGATTTGCTTTCGCAAACCTGACAATAAAAATAACTCCAAACCCTGTAATTGTTATGGTTGGCACAACAGGAAATGCTGTTGTACAGATAATAGACACAGACGTGACCGGCAATCATGATGTATCAATAGATGGATACATATGCAAAGATACTGACGGAAACAGAAACACATGTGAATCCACTTTTATAAATCAGGTAAACGCAGAAATGTATGTTACATTTGACAACGGGCTTCTTGGAGCAGTAACAAATTCAACTGATGAAGCTTTGTTAAATATAACACTTAGTGCAAATGCTCCGTCAGACGTAAATTATCTTTTCATAGTCCGCTCCAAACTTGGATGGCAAGAAGCAGTTGTAACTGGTGAAACCACTTCAGTTCCGATACCGGAATTCCCATCATTTGCAGTTCCTGCAGTGCTTTCAATGATAAGCATGGGGCTTGTAAGAATGAAATACAGATAAATTAAAATACGGGCTGGGTTTCCAGCCCGTTTTAAAGTATTTAAATTAATGAGCTCATAATAACAACAGGTGTGGAATTATGAAAACCTCTGCAATATTGATTTCTGCGATTTTTGGATTAATGCTTCTCTCAGGAGCAGTAATGGCCTGCGGCGGCGACTATTGCCAAGAGGATCTTCTTGAAGTGTCAATACTTTCCCCGGATGACGATGAAACCACTGGTTCTTCAGTAGTTATAGTTGCTGAGGCAACATACAACGGCTCAATCAATGAGAATATTACTTGCATAGCCATGGTGTATTTAGACGAACCGGGTGCTGATGACTCAGATACAGTATATTTAATGAATTATAGTGGTGGTACATATACTGCATTAATTACCGGTCTTTCACCAAGTGATTCTGCATACGAGGTAGAAATAAAGTGCAATATAGCTGTGAATGGATGCAACTATGAAGAAGAGGACTTAGAACACTGGTATGTTGAAGAACCTCCGGCAATACCGGAATTTCCGACATCCGTAGCACCAGTAATTCTTTCAATGCTAAGCATTGGCTTAGTCAGAATGAAATATAAATAAATTAATTCGGGCTGGGTTTTCAGCCCGTTTAAAAATATTCTGAACCAATACAAAGATATATAAATTATGATTTCATAATAACAACATACAATAACAACGTAGGTGTAGTTATGAAAATCTCAACAATATTGATTTCTCTTATTTTTGGACTAATTTTTACAGCAGCATTTGTATCTGCAACTCCCACAGCAGATAAAGTAACAATAACAAATCCGACTAGCGGCTCAACAACAGATTCTTCTGTAGAGCTTAATGCAACATCCACAGCAAACGCAATTTGTGAATATATGGTTGATGGCGGCGGTTGGACTGTTATGGACATAACTGGCGGTACAAATCACGGCCAACTTCTATCCGGATTAAGCGCAGGATCACACAACGTTCATGTTCACTGCTGTAAATTTGATAATCCCGGCCAAGGTTGCGGCCAGGCTATGAACGATCATGTTATATGGGATGTCCAAGAGCCTCCGGCAATACCGGAATATCCGAGCGCAGCAGTCCCTGTGATTCTTTCTATGCTGAGTTTTGGCATCATAAAAATGAAAATGTAAAAAAACTATATATGCTTTTAAAGCCATATTTCTATCGGAGATATGAATGAAAAGAACATGCATTTTCATTTCTGCGATGTTTGGATTGATGCTCGCCTCAGGCGTTGTTATGGCTGCTTGCAATAACGAACTTCTGATGGATATAAGATACCCTGTGGAAGATTCCACAACAAATTCTACAATAAAGCTTATTGCAAATGTGAGTGATGAAGATACAGATTGCATGTACACGCTTGACGATAGCGCTGTTTCATACATAATGTTTAGAACACCTTCCGGAAAAATACATAATGCAACAATCTCAGGCCTAACACCGGGCAAGCACAAAATTGAAGTATACTGCATAAGAGAACTAACATCTTGCACTTATGAAGCCGAAAAAGATGTTGAATGGCATGTGGAAGGAAATTCACCGTCAATACCCGAATACCCGACAGCAGTATTGCCGGCAATGCTTTCAATATTGAGCCTTGGGCTTGTGAAAATGAAAAAATAAAGAAATTGTATAAAGCAATTTCTATCTTTTTTTAGACGAAGTCTAAAAAGCTTGCTGAGATTTACTCGGCATGATTTTCAGTTTGGATAATCCGCAGCAAGCGGACCAAACTGAAAAATAATCGACAGTTGCCGAAAAAAAGGCGTATATATACTTTCGAGCACCACATAATTAGCCCGGTGGACGCTATGAAAAAAATCTCAACAATATTTTCAGCAATTTTCGGATTAATTTTAATCGGCAACTTAGTTTCTGCAGATATGTCTATAAGCATGATTCCAAATCCTGTGACATCAATTATTAATTCCACCACAACAGCCACAGTACATGTTAATTCAAGCACAGAAACAAACGTTTATGTGTATATTGATTCCTGGATATGCAAAGACACTAACGGAAATAGAAACACATGTGAAGGCCCATTGCTTTCAAACGGCGGCGGTGAAATAAAAGTCACTTTCGCAAACAACCTTTTTAGTTCGCAAACTGATTCTTCCGGCAACGCCGGATTAAAAATAGCTCTTGGTCCTGGCGCCGATGCAGGTGCAAACTACCTCTTTAAAATAAGGGCAAACAACGGCGGATGGCAGGAAGCAGTTGTGACAGGAGAAAGCAATGCGGTTCCGATACCGGAATTCCCGACATCTGCGGCTCCCGTAATTCTTTCAATGCTAAGCATCGGCTTAGTCAGGATGAAATACAAATAGATCATCCATTAATTGCTTTCTTTAGAGTATAGCGCGCCTTGACAATCCTGCGCCTGTTTCTAAGATAAAGAACGTCTTCTACAAAGAATGCGGAGAGCATTATCATTGAATATATTGCCAATGCTATCCCATCCCTTGATATCAAAGGAGAATAAAACGCGTTTGTTGCAAGCAGCTCAAATTTTGGAATAAGAACCACTTCTGAAGAAAATGGATAAAACAGCTTGACCTCGCCGCCATAAAACATATCTGCAGTAACATGTCCTGTAAGCATCACAAGAAGGATGAGCGCGTATGTCTGCAGGCGTATCGATGTCTTTCCTTCATACTTATGGAATGTAAAAAACGCTATCAATGGAATAAGAACAACAATGAATATGTTGTGGAGCGTTCCTCTGGCAGCCATGCCGAAAAAATGATCTGCATCAATCAATACTGACAGGAAAGCCAATAATATTATGGGCTTAAGCCTGCGCTCCCCCCGGAAGACCGCCATTCCAGCCATCAAAGAAAAGAAAAAATGAAAAAGCGTGTCCATACAATAACATAGACGGCAATAAATATATAGTTAAATCGGGTCTGCCCAATTTTTCCGTGATAAAGCGATAATTCAATAACCTCTATTTCCATTGCAACTTATTCTATAATTGAGTGTATTGAATTTTGGAATCAAATAGCCTCGACTATATAAATGCGAAACCGCATATTGTTACCATAGTAAAACAATAGCAACAGAGGCGGTTTCAATGAAATTATTGGCGGCAAACTTAATAAACTATTCGCATGTTTCCCAAATATATCAACATGCAACGATTTTAAATACGAAAATCTATGTAAGCGCTGACAAAGTGATACATGCCGAACGGATTGATTGTCCTGTTTGCGGCAGCAAATGCAGCTACAACGGCTCAAACAATTCCGGCAATATTGTTTCACGCTCAATAGATTCATTTTTCAAAAAAGGGCAGCAGTATTGCAAATATTGCGATAAGACCTGCCAAACCGAAAACGAATTTGTGGATTCGGTAAAAAACGATTTGGATCAAATGGTTCTTTCTGTTGCGCTTTCTTTGCGCAAAATATTCGCAAGCTATCCGGACATTTCAAAGCATATTTCCGAAGTGTATGGAATCAGTATCAGTGAATCTACTTTGAAAACAATTTGCGAAAAGAAATTATATGATTTTAACGATCTTGAGATTGATTTTGCTGTGGAAGATGATTTTTACGGATATGACGAGCAATATTTGACAGTTGGCGGCAAGAAAGCATATCGGATTGTTATTTTTGATTTCAAGAACAACAAGCCCATTTATGAGGCAAAGCATGAAGATCTGACAAAGGATACTTTGAAAGGCATATGATACTTTGAAAGGCATATTGAAAGACGTGTTTTCGGATAAATCGCCAAAAGGCTTTGTTTTTGACATGAAAACAATGTATCCTGACGCATTCAAAGAAGTTTTCGGAAAAAAGATACAGCTTCAATATTGCGTTTTTCACTTGAACAAGCTGATTTTGGACGAATATCAAAAGGCTCTTAAAGTCGGAAAAAAGGTGAAGTGGAATATTATCCACTGCCGCAATATGTATTCGCTGTTTGACACATTTTATGACCGCAAGCAGGAACTTGATTTGATAGAAACTTTGGAAAAAGAGCTGAACAAATATAATGAAAAGCTTAAAGGAATAGAGGACCTTGATACTCATTTCAAAAACGCGCAATTTTCAAATAAATGCAAAACACGTGAAAACAAAATTGCCTATTGCACACGATTATATGAAAAAGAGCTTATGTCTGTTTTTAGGGATCATTTGTATGCCGAAAAACTGAGGCGAAAAAGAGAAAAAACAGGATTAAAGCCAAGAGCAAAAGACGATGCAAGAAACCGGCTGGATAAAATTATTAAAAAGAGCGCATACTATCCAAAGGCTTTGCAGAAGCGCATTCAGAAAATCAATGATAATTTTGATCTGTTTACCGGCTCAGACGGCGCATACCTTACAAACAATATGCTGGAAGGCTTTTTCGGCTCAACGCTCAAAAAATTCAGAAAAAAAGAATTTCATTCCGACGAGGGCTTGAAGACTTATTTCACTTTCAGAAAAATAAAGCA